>QILY01000175.1 GCA_003232155.1 Maribacter sp. | reverse complement strand
TCTAAAAACTCATTTCTTTCGAAAAGCAAGGCTAATGAATCAGATGCAAGGCATATTTTTTTTGGAATGGCCATAGCTATTTCACAAAAAATATAAGGCAGTCAGCTTGTTTACCCCGTATTATTCACGGGTTAGCGGGCGTGAATCGAAGTCGCAGAGCTTTTCGAAGGTATTGATTATTTTCAAAGCGCAGCAAGATTACATCTTTACCACGATGTTGGTTAAAACCAAAGTTATACTTTTTCGTATATCACCTAGGTATTTTATATATCAATTTTGGCGAAAATACTAAAATGATATATAAAATAAACAATATAAAATAACTTCATAATCCCTACTGCTGTTAGGTTGTGAAAAAAGTAGTATTTTAGTGGCATAAGATAAAAACATGTACATAATAGATATATAGTTAATATTAACTATACCCCTACGTTGTGTGCAATTTGACAAAACCATCGAAAACATAGAATTTAAAGAAAAGAATGGAGAATGAATTAAAACCTTTTTGGAGCAAATATTTCAAATTTGATTGGAGATTTGGACTTTTTTTAATTTTGATAATTTGTATTCCTCGGATTATTTTAGTCTTACACGGCAATGTGATTGGCAATATGCAATTTGTAGGAGTAACTATGCTTATTATGGCTATTGCACCATTCGTATTTTTAAGTAAATACGGCAGAAAAGAAATCGGAATTAAAAAACCCACAAATAATCATTGGCTGATTATTGCTTTTATGATTGGTGCCAGTTTTAGCATTTTGCTTTACTTCCTCGGAGAAACTTTATACGGTAATTCTTATGAAAATTGGTATAACTATATTGGAAAATCTTATAATATTCCGCAAGAAATAGACGAAAAAGGCAGACTTGTTATGTTCGGTATTTCAGCTATTATTGCAATGATGTTTAGCCCAATTGGAGAAGAACTTTTTTTTAGAGGAATAGTCCATTCAAGTTTTGCAAATTCCTTGGGTAACCGAAAAGCATCTCTAGTTGATAGTTCAGCATTTGCTATTGTACATATTTCACATTTTGGATTAGTTTTCCACAATCAACAATGGGAATTCCTTTTGATACCAACTCTGATTTGGGTGTTGAGTATGTTAATTATAAGTATTTTATTTTACGTTTGCAGAAAACGTTCGGGCTCGATTTTGGGAGCAATATTATGTCATTTGGCTTTCAATTTGGGAATGACTTATTGCATCTTTTATCCAATCATCGGAAATTAAAACTGCACACAACAAAGAAATAAAAATAATAGCCGAAACAGTAGTAACAGTAGTAAATATGAACATTTTAGTCCGCAACAACATTAGTAGTATATTGAAAAATTCTACTTCCGAAATCGGCTACTATTCTTATACAAACCGTTGTACACAAGCTAAAAACAACCCACCGCACAAATAGCACATTTGGTTTTTTCCGACACACAAGCCAACCCTAAAAAAACCAAAAGAGCTATTTTTCACCACGCTCAACGAAGATTTTATACTATAAAAAACAGTGGTATAAATCTTTATAACTATCTTGCCATTTCTAATCTTTACATAAGATGAATAGAATCAAAGAAGTATTGGAAGAGAAAGGAATTAAGCAAAAATGGTTAGCTGAAAAGCTAGACAAAAGCTACAACATTGTCAATGGTTATGTACTTAACAGACAGCAACCAAGACTGGAAGTGTTAATGGCAATTGCCGAAATACTGGACGTAGATGTAAAAGACCTAATTATCTCCAACAAAAAAGATTAATACCAATGTTTGAACAGACCTTTAAAAATATAGACGACATACTGCACAAAGACGCAGGTTGTGGAAGCGAATTAGATTACGTAGAACAAACCTCTTGGGTGCTGTTCTTAAAATACTTAGACGATTTAGAAAAGGACAAGAAAACCGCTGCTGAACTTTCTGGAAAGACCTATGAAAGAATAATTGAAAAAAAATACCATTGGACAATTTGGGCTGCACCCAAATTGAAAAGAAGCATTACTTCCAAAAGCGGAATGGTTACTGAGCGTGTCGAAGTAGACCATAATGCGTTGACTGGTGATGACTTATTGGATTTTGTAAACAATGAACTCTTCCCTTACCTCAAAAAGTTTAAAGCTAACGCTACAAGTGCTAACACCATAGAATACAAAATTGGAGAAATTTTTAGCGAACTAAAAAACAGAATACAAAGCGGTTACAACCTAAGAGAAGTAGTAAGCCTAATTGACGAACTCCGTTTTAGAACCCACGCAGAACAGCTCGAAATGAGCCATTTGTATGAGGGAAAAATTAAAAATATGGGGAACGCAGGGCGTAATGGTGGAGAATACTACACCCCTCGCCCATTGATTAAAACCATAGTAAAAGTAGTTGCTCCCGAAATTGGAGATACTATTTATGATGGTGCTGTAGGTTCTGCGGGATTTTTGGTAGAAGCTTTTGATTACCTAGTTTCGACAGGCGTTCGACTGAGCTCAGCCGAAGGCTCAACTACCAAAGGCGGCTTATCTACCTCTGATGTAGAGACCTTACAGAAAAATACCTTTTACGGTAAAGAGAAAAAATCGCTTGCCTACATTATTGGCATTATGAATATGATATTGCACGGTGTGGAAGCTCCCAATATTATACACACCAATACAT
>QILY01000003.1 GCA_003232155.1 Maribacter sp. | reverse complement strand
GGTATTGCAAATAGGCTTATTAATTTTGCTAAATCTTTGGTGGCAAGCCTTCCTGGCGGATTGGCTTATGTTAATGTGCTGGCAGCAATGTTGTTTGGCGCTATTTCTGGCTCAGCGGTAGCGGCAGCTTCTGCTATCGGGAGCATTATGACCGATAGAATGGAAGAAGAAGGGTATCCGAGAGAATTTAGTGCATCGGTCAATATTACGGCATCAACCACGGGTTTATTGATTCCGCCAAGTAACGTATTGATTGTTTACGCATTAGCAAGTGGTGGAGCCGCATCTGTGGCGGCCTTGTTCATAGCAGGCTATTTGCCGGGCATCTTATTAGGTATAGGTATCATTGGCTATGTGGCTTTTGTGACAGTTAAAAAAGGATTTGTAAAAGGAAACAGAGCCCCTATCTCAGAAATCTGGACGTATTTTAGAAAGGCATTTTTTAGTTTGCTCTTATTGGTAATTGTCGTTGGCGGTATTGTTGCAGGTATATTTACAGCAACAGAAGCATCAGCTATAGCTGTATTATACGCTGCGGTATTAGCATTAATTTATGGAGATGTTTCAACCAAAGATTTTCCATCTATTTTATTGACCAGTGCCAAAACCACAGTAATGGTTATGTTTTTGATATGCACTTCAATGGCAATGTCATGGTTGTTTTCATTTGAAGGTATTCCAGAATTGATGAGTGATTTTTTACTGAACAAATTCAGTAATCCTATAGTCATATTTTTAATTATCAATATCATCTTATTGGTTGTAGGGACCTTTATGGATATGACACCGGCCATATTGATATTTACACCCATATTTTTACCGGTGGTGACTGAATTAGGAATGCATCCGGTACATTTCGGGATTGTAATGGTACTGAATTTATGTATTGGTTTGTGTACACCGCCTGTTGGTACAATACTCTTTGTTGGTAGTGGAATAGCCAATATTTCGGTTTCTCAAGTAGTGAAGCCCTTGTTGCCGTTTTTGGCAATTATGATACTAGTATTGCTATTGGTAAGTTACATACCTGAAATATCCATGTTTTTACCGAAATTATTTAATTTATAAAATATAAGTATGAAAAAAGTTGTTTGTTTTGGAGAGATTATGCTGCGATTGTCACCCCCCGGATTTTTGCGATTTTCGCAGGCAAATTCTTTTGATGTGGTTTATGGAGGAGGGGAATCAAATGTAGCGGTTTCTCTTTGGCAAACTATGGTATTCTTGTTGACTTTGTAACACGCTTACCGAAAAACGATATAGGTCAATGCGCTTTGATGGAAATGCGCAAACGAGGAGTTGGTACTGATGAAATTATTTTCGGCGGTGACCGGTTGGGAATCTATTTTTTAGAAACCGGAGCGGTTTCAAGAGGCAGTAAAGTGGTGTACGACAGAGCGCACTCCGCTATAGCGGAAATACAACCCGGAATGATTGATTGGGAGAAAGTATTTGAAGATGTAGAATGGTTTCATTGGACAGGTATTACGCCAGCAATATCTCAAGGCGCAGCAGATGTCTGCTTGGAAGCAGTAAAAGTAGCAAGTGAAATGGGAATTACCACCTCTACAGATTTAAACTACCGTGCAAAATTATGGAACTATGGTGGCGATCGTGAAGCGATCATGACAGAATTGACTTCTTATTGTGATATTATTTTAGGAAACGAGGAAGATGCCGAAAAACATTTTGGCATCAAACCAGAAGGGTTGGATATTACAACGCAAGGAGAACACGTAAAAGCAGAAGCCTTTCTTTCAGTATGTAAGCAAATGATGAAAAAATTTCCAAATGCTAAAAAGGTAATTACGACCTTAAGAGGATCTATATCTGCCTCTCATAATACTTGGGCAGGTGTATTATATGATGGAAAAACAATGTTTAAATCATCCCAATATCAAATAACACATATTGTAGATAGAGTTGGTGGTGGAGATTCCTTTATGGGCGGATTAATTTATGGACTATTACACTACCCCAATGATGACCAAAATGTTCTTGATTTTGCGGTAGCAGCATCTTGTTTAAAACATACTATAAAAGGAGATGCTAATTTAGTAACGGTTGAAGAAGTAGAGAAATTAATGGGAGGTGATGCCAGTGGAAGGGTTTCTAGATAGCCAGAAGCTGAGAGTTAGAAGTAAAATATTTAGAAAATGAAGTTTAAATTTAAAATAAAAAAGGTCTTCCCTTTGGGAAGGGTTTAGGATGGGATTATGGCTAGATTTACAAGAATAGAAGTGGCAACAGTAATGGAAAAAACAGGATTGGTACCGTTATTTTTTCATAATGATGTTGCATTAGGAAAAAAAGTATTGGAAGCCTGTTACAAAGGTGGTTCAAGAATCATGGAGTTTACCAGCAGGAGTGATTTTGCCCATGAAGTTTTTGGTGAACTCAACAAATACTGTGAAACAAATTTACCCGAAATGATACTGGGTGTGGGTTCCATAACCGATGCTGCCGCAGCTTCCTTATATATGCAATTGGGCGCTAATTTTGTGGTAACCCCGGTACTTCGTGAAGATATTGCATTGGTATGTAACCGAAGAAAAGTATTATGGTCTCCCGGATGTGGCTCTTTAACCGAAATAGCAAGAGCTGAAGAATTGGGTTGTGAGATCGT
>QILY01000149.1 GCA_003232155.1 Maribacter sp. | reverse complement strand
ATTTTTAATGCCATTCAGCATCCTTGCCTCTATTTATCCCAAAACCAGGGGGATTTTAGCACGACCCCGGAATGCATACTGAGCCAAATTATTATATCCATTATCAGCAATCCAATCATATATATTATAAAAATTCCCCAGATTATACCCATTACCATGATATTTTTTTGCTACATCAACACGGTACGATGCTGACCCGTCAATATTCTCATATTCCACCCAATCTCCATCCACTCTTTCCCAGAGAGTCGCTGTTTTTCCAGAATCTGAAAAAGTTACGCCAACATATTCCAAAGGATTAGCACCTTTAATTTTAGTTTTTTGGTTTTTCCCCTTTATTGAATTTATATGAACTCCAAATATATTATTTCCTTTTTTGAAACTCTTAAGCAATTCATAACGAACCCAAGGGCGTTCATATGTTTGAGAACCAATCAGAACACATGTATTAGTGGTTTGATCAAGACCGCCATTAATCAATCTTTTAAGCGCAATGTCACCTTGCTTTCTAGCTGATTCCCAAATGGATGCATCATAGTATCCACAAATTTCACGGTTGGGCTTTGTCATCCAATGGTTTCGTACAACATTCGCCCGAAACTCTACTACATCCTTGTAATGGAAGCTAAAAAATACTCGTTTAGCCATAAATATGTCCTTGATAGGTTTTTTAACGCATAACGTCGCCCATAACCGGAATTTTACCGCGTGGTTTGCTTGTGCTAGGATTTTTTAGCACGAGCAAACCACGCGGTAAAATGTCCGCGTTGATGGGCCTTGTTATACGCATTTATTACCTACCATCTCTGTCTTTAATTCCTTGGAGTTTTCCTGCTGGAAGATTATTGTAGATAGAGTCAATTTCACGAGGCTCAGAAATCATTTTTTGTGCAATAAAGTTAACGAGCCTAAATAATTGATTAGCTGCATCACGATCATCATTAAGGTTTATAGTACCTGGATGCACAGCATCGTTTCCTATTACTCTCACGCTATCAAGAGCCTCTTGAACTTTGTTAGGGAGTCCAGCCTCTACAAGTGCTTTTATGTCGGCATTTATGTTTTTTCCTGGCTGCCCTAAATGAGCACACAATTTTTGAATGCCTAACCGCAGTAAAGCAGCAGACCCTCTTGGTGATAGATTAAATATCGACCTAGCTTCCTCCTTGTCTTCTTTCTGAATACCAAAACCGTTAGACTCTGTAGAGCCTTTCATGTAATACCAATGTTGTTTTGTGTAGACATGGCAACTCACACAGTTAAATGCTTCCCCGTTTAAAAATGGTGTGATGTACTTACTTTTCAATTCGATGCTCCGACTCTTGTTTGCGTATAACGCACCTGCCTATTTTGTCGGGCTTTCATTTATGCTATTCAAGCATAAATGAAAGCCCGACAAAATAGGTCAGGTGCAGCTGCTTGTTAGCATTTAGCATCCTGTTGATTTACTCCCTATTACTCGGCGTTACCACCGCTGTATATTCTTTGGGTTTTAAGATGCGTTTCTTCATTGTACAAATATTGACACGTCCATAATGAGAAGAGCAGATTGACTTAAATGCCCACTCGGACTGAACGCTATTCTCGAAACCCGCGTTCTACGATTTGACTCTTTTCTATTTTAGAATCCACCATCTTAGCACCCAAATTAATGGGCGAAACTTTATGAAATCTATCTTTAAATCGGTGCTTATTATTGAGATGCACTTTCTACTCTCATGCAATGCTAACGCCAAGTTCAGTTGATGCTGGCAGATATCCGATGAATTCTGTTAGCAAACGGAACTTTGATAAAAAACAACCTCTGAAAACGAATTGCGCTGCCAGCGGTCAACTGCTGGCTTTTTGTTAGCACTAATAGCTTGATAAACCACTTTTAATGGGTTGTCTCTTTTCTAGCAAAGGCTGCAGTTACCCTATATTCATCTGAATTGATGTTTTCAATTATTGCTGAAACTATAGGTCTGTTTTCATTTGGAAAAAGGTCTATCTTCGCATCAATTAAGCCATTAAGATCCATTTCAAAATACTTTATTAATTCGGAGTCGTTTAATAGACTCTTCATTTTCTTGAAATATTTTTTATATTCCTTATCCCTTTTGTTTTTTGGAAGTATCGATATATTCCATGCAGCACAAGCAATATCAAGATGGGTTTGACGCTCTACCTCAGACTCCACCATTAAAATAAACTGACCTGCAACATCAAGGATCATTTGGGATACTTTTTTCTTGCTATCCATAAAATATTTTTGCTATTTTTTTTGTTAGTAATTAATTTCAATGTTATCTACAAGTTCCATTTCCTCTGAAGTTAAAGCTAATGAGAAACCATGAAATGTATCAAAAGGTTGATATACCAATGCCTTGCCTTGTTCTATCTCAACTACTTCAAAGGTTTTATTAATCATGGATTTCATTATTTTTGCTTTCCTATAAGGGAACGTTAAAATAAAACCAGGCTCGATAAATAATACTTTTACCAATGAGCCTATTTTCACTTCTCTATGATTTTTATCTAGCGCCACAAAACTATTCCTTTTCTAAATTCCGATAATGTTTGCTAACGCCAAGATCAGGCGCAATTTTGAGTCACGTTATTTTTTGCTATAATGCAGCGAAGCGGAATGCAAAAAATAGCGTGACTCAAAATT
>QILY01000309.1 GCA_003232155.1 Maribacter sp. | reverse complement strand
CTACGGCTGTATATTCTTTGGGTTTTAAGATGCGAATACAGTCATTATGTTTCTTCATTGTACAAATATTGACACGTCCATAATGAGAAGATCGGATGGACTTAAACGCCCACTCGGACTGAACGGTATTCTCGAAACCGGCGCTCTACGATTCGACTCTTCTCTATTTTAGAATCCACCATTTTGGCACCCAAATTAATCGGCGAAACTCTATGCAATCTATCTTTAAATCCGTGCTTATTATTGAGATGCACTTTCTACTATCAGGCAATGCTAACGTTGTGTTCAGCGGCAGTTAAAGCGTAGCTGCTTTTGTGCGAAAATGGGCGCGTAGCGACCTGCACAAAAGTTGTTACGCTTTAACTGTCCGACTGTAACACTTGGTTATACGCTTATTAGCTACATACTACAGTGAATAATATTAGCACTAGGAGCTTGTCCGAGAATAGAAATCGTCGCGAGGGAAAGCCATTTCGAGTTAAATTTTTCGAATAAATGAGACGAATAGGGGCTTTATTTAACGAATTTAGTCGGAAAATCTGGCCGAAATGGATTTTCCGCAGTAGGTTCTCTATTCTCGGACAAGCTCCTAGTAGTATAATGACAATATTTGAGATTTAGCATTGGGGTCATAATGAACGATCAAGTAGAATTGGACTTTCGTGAGACAGAAGTATTCCATTTCGACGAAAATAATGTCAACTTTAACGACATTTCCAAAGAAAATGGATTTACGTACTGGATAGCTAGCCAATATATGCGGATGCTTGGTTACGAATCATACAGTGGCTTTAAGAAAGCCATAAACAAGGCAATGACAACGTGTATGACGTTGGAAATTAATGTAATGGAGAGTTTTCAACAATTTAGCAGCGTTGTTGATGGCAAAAAAGTAAACGACTATAAACTATCTAGGTTCGCTTGTTATCTAGTTGCGATGAATGCTGATAACAAGAAATTACGAGTTGCACAAGCTCAAGCTTTTTTTGCCGCAACAGCTGAAACTATACGTCGCTATGTAGATAACTCAGAAGATGTTGAGCGAGTATTGATACGCGATGAATTAAGCTCTCATGAAAAAACTCTTAGTGCCGCCGCTCAACAGGCTGGAGTAGAAAATAAGGGATTTGCTCTATTTCAAAATGCTGGGTATAGGGGCATGTACAATATGGATTTGAACAATTTAAAAAAATATAAAGGAATGACACAATTAAAAAGACCTTTGCTAGACTTCATGGGAAAGGATGAGCTTGCTGCTAATTTATTCCGTTTAACTCAAACAGAACTTAAATTAAAAATTGACAACGTACAAGGACAGAGAAACGCGGAAAAAACAGCCGAAGCTGTAGGCAAAAAAGTAAGAAAAACAATGCTAGAAATAAGTGGTGTTAAACCAGAAGATATGACATTATGAAGATATTAAAAAAATTAAAACATCGTTAAAACAGACTCAAAAAGGTCTAAATAAACTTGATAAATAAATCACTTTTAACGTTATAACGCCATGCTCAGCGGCAGTCCAAAGCGGTGTTTTTTTGTGTAAAATAGAGCTTGCGACATTCACAAAAAAACGCCGCTTTGGACTGTCCGCTGGAGCATTTTGTTATGTGCCCTTGTCACCTATAATTTATGAATTTAGAACCATATAAATGAGTATGATTTCTGACAGATGCAACTTTTATCAAAACATACCCATTTCCAAAATAAGAGCTAAAGAATGATACATTATTAGCCGCTAAGATGACACTTGCATAAAATAGGAAGTAATCATGGTTTGGGCTATATCTCAAATTAGGCGATCCATTGACACAGGAAAGCTAAAAATTTTAGATCCGATGGAAAGACCTATTAAGAATTTGAAATTTGGTAAAAATGGGCAGGTTTCCCTTGACGTCCATCTTGGGCCTCTGTGTGGAAATTGGAGAGAACCGAGCCAAAATAACCCGATACCTTTTGATATCTCTGCCGCGAACGGAATCCCATGCAATGAGTTTATAAAAGATCACTTAAAAAAGAATACTGAGTTCAGAGCGGTTTCTAAGAAAGGTATAATTGTAGAACCAGGAAAACTATATTTATGGAAAATTTATGAGTACATTAAAATGCCAGATGATGTATTTGCTAGGATAGAAACAAAAAGTAAATGGGCACAAATTGGTATATCATGCCATAACTCAGCACCAGCCATCCATCCCGGATGGCCTCAAAACGACCCAAACCAAAACGAGCACGTAGTATTAGAAATAACTAATACCTCAAAGTATCCAATTGTTTTATATTCTAAAATTGGCGATGATCCTGGTACAGCTATAGCTCAAATATTTTTTGAGAGTGTTAAGGAGGCATCCACCTGTAAACAAATACTAAAAACAATCTGGTTCTGGATATCCGAAGTCTACTTGATTTATTTAGGTTGGGCAGCTAACAAAACAACGATTGGAAGGGCCATCTTTTTTATTCTAGCGATTGGAATTGCGATTGCCACATCCGATTCTTGGCTTGAACTATTTTATAAAATATTTAATATAGAAAGCTCTCAGGAATAAACACATAACGTCTTGCTCACCTGCCTATTTTGTCGGCCTTTCATTTATGCTATTCAAGCATAAATGAAAGGCCGACAAAATAGGTCAGGTGCA
>QILY01000195.1 GCA_003232155.1 Maribacter sp. | reverse complement strand
TTTTCCCTACAGGGTAATTTTTTACGAGATAGTCAACTATAATTTCTTCGTTCTTACCTAAATCCCATAAATTTTGGGTTTTCTGCATCCAGCGTATAGTTGCTATCCAACGCTCTTTAGACATTCGATTTTGAATAACTAGTTTAGAAGAATGACAATTGGTACAATTGTTCACGGTTTCCATAAGGCCTTCACCATCAATAAAACCGGTACGTACATGTATACCGTTTTCTATTTTATCATAATCCTCTTCGGGCACAACTACATATTCTTCTTCAAGTATGGGTTTATCTTCATAAAAAGCATCAGGGTTGTACATTATATAAATCAATCCGCTAGCTACCAACAAAAAGGTCAATAAAAGGCTATAGACAGACTTTACTTGCTTGCGTAAATTAGAATTCTCTTCCATCTTAAACTACTTTAATAGCAATACGGTGACAAGCATTGTTCAAATACCCTTTAGGGTTCCAACCTGGTAAAAGCATAGGTTGCGCGATAGCTTGTGAATCAGTTGCCCTTGCCCACACTTCATAATATCCTTTTTTAGGAAATGCGATACTAGCTGAAAAGTGTTGCCATGCTAAACGGTTTACTGGTTTTTCGATAGTACAATTTTGCCATGTTGAACCAAAATCAATGGAATATTCCATTTTTGCAACGGCTAACTCACCCGCCCATGCATGACCTCGTATATTCAGTTTTTTTCCTTCGTAAATTTGTTTTTGGATACGTAATCAAGGATTTTACAGGCATAGATTCAATAATGCACATATCTTCATCTTTTACCTTTTCACCTGGTGCTACTGGGTTACAAGGCACCCGATAAGCCGTACCTGTCATTTTAGTGCCATCATGTACCTTATTGCGAATGCTTATTCTAGTGATCCATTTACCAGAAACCGAAGCGGGCCATCCGCCAGCCACCAATCGTATAGGGTAACCGTGAACCAAGGGAATGTCTTGTTCATTCATTTGAAAAGCCAATAAAGTTTCATCTTGTAAAGCTTTCGCCATAGGTGCCCCACGGGAAATAGGTTCTTTTTTAGGATCTCTACTCAAATGTGAGTCTGCGGCATGATAGCCAATATACACCGCTGAATCTTTAATACCAGCATCTTCTAATACATCGCGTAATCGTACGCCTGTCCATTTTGCGCATGACACCGCACCAATCGTCCATTGATTACCTTTTGCAGGCGGATCAAATTCGCTACGCCCATTACCACCACATTCTAAAGTCAATTGATAAGTATATTGTTTAAATTTAGACTTTAAATCGGCCAAAGCATATGTTCTCTTCTCACCAACCGATTCACCGTCAATAGTCAAGGTCCAACCACTCACATCCACCTTTTCTGGAATGATGCCATTATTACGAATAAACATGTATTTATTGGGCGTAATTTTATCATCTAACAAATGAGCCTGAGCCTCCATATTCCATGGCTTATTATTCAAGACTACCATTTCTGGGTCTTTATTGAACATTTTAAAAGGGTCTGGCTCTTGCAGGCCGAGTGGAATGTAACCTTCAGGCATTGTTGCACTAAAAACAAGTTCTGCACCAATGATACCGACCATTGTTGCACTTACTGTTTTCTTTAGAAAATTTCTTCTCCGCATAAAGTAATTTTAGCATGATTGTATCAGCTAAAGTTATGAATTTTTAATACAGAATTTGGTAACATAAGTTACCTAAATAAAAAAGGTGAGAATAAAATTAATCTTCAATATCAATGATTTCCCTTTTTTTACTTCCTTTAAAGACATAGGTGTATAACCACATAATGGTAAAAGTGGGAATAATATCCAGACCAGGAACAATCTCTTCAACAAAGGTCACCAAACCAGCAGCTTGGCCAATTTTACCTTTATACATTCTGGTCATTAACCAACCAGCAAAAGGTGCCCATATAATATCTGCAAAATCGCCAATACCCGGAATAATAAAGGATAGCATTCCTATAGCATCGAAGAGTAAACCTAAGAATAGGTGTTTGTATTTATTATTTTTTGTTTTTGACATGTTGAAAATTATGGATTCTTGTCAAAGAAAACAATAAGAGTGCCGAATTAATAAACTCAAGTTCAAATTCAAGCTCAAGTATTAAGTACAAAGTACAGGGTATTAAGTAATAAGTACAAAGTATTAAGTAAATGGTGTTGATAGCTGCAGCCCATATAGCAAGGGTTTACTGCCATACATGTTTTTATTTCATATTTCATCATAGAATAACACAAAAAAGAGTTTTTTTTAAGTCATAAACCAATTATATCAACACAATATTAAACTACAGCCTAAGTAAATTATAATGTGCTTAATACTTTGTACTTAATACTTACAAGGGTTGAAATCGGAAATTGATTATCAATTAAAACTAAAATCCAACCCTTGATTCGCAGTATTAAGTTTAAACTAGTAAACTTTTAAAAAAATCTCCAAGGTTGGAATTCTAACTAGAATTTTGGTTACTTACCATAATACCACAAAAAGTGTTTATATGAATAAGCCTCTTGACTAGTAGTTATAGATAAAACATTTAGTTTACCCGAATTTGCATTTACAAAATCTAAAAGTTTTTGCTTTTTATTGAACTCCAAAACTTTTAATTTTCTTTCCATTTATGTTATACTATGTGAACTCGTTTTGAGTTTTTGGCAACTTATTTAAGACAATTTCGAACTTATCAATTTTAAAAACTCATTACGAGTTTCGATTTTCTCGAATTGACCTCTAAAACCTGATGTTGTTGTTACCGAATTTTGTTTTTGAACACCTCGCATCATCATACACATATGTGAAGCTTCAATTACAACGGCAACACCTTTTGGTTTTAGCGTATCATTAATACATTCTAAAATGTCATGGGTAAGACGTTCTTGAACCTGTAAACGTCTTGCAAAAACATCAACCACCCGTGGAATTTTACTGAGCCCTACAATATGTCCGTTAGGAATATAGGCAATATGGGCTTTTCCAAAGAAAGGAAGCATATGATGCTCACAAAGCGAGTACAACTCGATATCTTTAATGATGACCATATCGTCATAACTCTCTTTGAACATGGCTTCTTGTAATATCTTAACTGCATCTTGCTTATAACCCTGAGTTAAAAAGAGCATGGCTTTAGCAGCTCGTTCTGGGGTTTTTACTAAACCCTCACGCGAGACATCTTCTCCAATTTCATCAATAATAGATGAAAATTGGCCTTTGACTTCGTCTGTAATTTCTAAATTATATTCTTCTAAGTTTCTATATGAAGCCATTCAGCTTTTTGTTTATACTTTTAATATTTAACTCGTCTTGAGCTTCTCTTTTACCTACAATTTTCACATTTAGCACTCTAATCTCGTCCTCTTCCCGCACCATAGCTATGGCTATGCCGCTCAAAAAAGCCTTCATTAGAGCACAAAAGCCGAAAACCTCGGTTCCAAACAAAAACTCAAGACCGTTTTCATTGTATTTAAACGAAATTAAGTAATAATATGTTTCAAAAGTAGAATTAAGATTTAATTCGCTTTTGAAAGGTAGTGCACAAGTCAATACAAAAATTAGTCGATTGAAATGAAAAAAATATCATGGCATATATGGAATCGATAGGCAGATTTCTATTTTGCCATGTCCACCCTAATGTTTACTTTCATCCTGTAAAAATTGAAGCATGATAAAAGCCAACAACATTCAAAAATTTTATGGAGAACTTCAAGTTCTTAAGGATGTTGAACTACATATAAAAAAAGGGGA
>QILY01000170.1 GCA_003232155.1 Maribacter sp. | reverse complement strand
ATAGCCCGGTGAAAAGAGCCAGGCATCCTTACTGATACGTGGGGTCCTCTTTTGACCCATTGCCCTAATTGTTCTATTTTCCCAAAAATTGGGTATTGCGTACTTTGGGTGCGGCAGTCTTATTTTGTACAAGGCCCGCTCCTCCGGTGTAGAACCCGCTCAAATAGTTGATCATTAAATAAACTTGGATCTCAGAATCCAAGTATCTGTTAAGAAATAAATGATGCAGAATCGGGGCAGGTATTATGCTCTTTTTTAAAGTTAAAATTTTCAATCATAGCCATAGCTACGGTTGAAAATTTTAACAAAAAAAAGGGTAGAATTACGCTCTCAAGAAATACTGTTGTAATACCCAAAAGTTACCATTCTGTAGTAGGAATTACTTTAACAATTGACCATTGGCCATCAACCATTTCAAGGCAAAAAATTGTAGCGGAACCATATAGTTTGCTCCTACTTATTCCAACTTCAAAAACCGCTTTTGTTTGATTTTTATTGTACCATATCCTAGAAAAATGGTAAAGTAAGTCGAACTCACTAAAATCTTTTGATTTTTTTAACGCTAAAGTATCAGCTAATAAAATTGTGTGTTTTTTATGGCTATATAACCCATCAATATTTTTTATTCTTTTGGTTTGCAGGGTTAAATCAATATTTTCTGTAAATTCATTTGGAATACTTTTTTTATATGAAATATCTAACTTGCTTTCCATTAGCGGATAAATAGCTACAACCATCCTGACTAGCAGTAAAGAATCTGCTATTTTTGTAGGAATCTCCATTATACCGCTTTCAACTGGAGGTGGTAATGGTAGGGGGTATGAAGATTTATCAATTATTGTAGATATTATTTCTTTATCACTTTTAGAAATAAAAATATCAGCTTGTGTTTTGCAACTACAAATAACAAATAACATTACTAGGATCCCTATTATTGTTCTCATATTTATCGACATGTTTCGTTAAAGTTGTTATCTACCACTTTCCTTAAATTCCCATTCGCCGTATTTTCAGATTCAGTTAGCCTGTTAATGTCATATCCAGCATCTCTTAAGCCTTCCCAACCGTAGGCCATATAATGACTGAGAGGGTATTTATTACCATCTAAGTTTCTTATGGCAGAAGCTATTGGTTTTACATAATTCTCAATCATATACACATGATGAGCATCATCTAACCATCGATAAGCGAGATTATTTTGTACGTTTGA
This sequence comes from Maribacter sp., assembly GCA_003232155.1. GTDB lineage: Bacteria > Bacteroidota > Bacteroidia > Flavobacteriales > Flavobacteriaceae > Maribacter_C. The sequence goes on along the minus strand of QILY01000170.1, from coordinate 1,761 downwards.
CCATCGTTTATAATAAGCATAGAGTTGGAACAATCTAGCTCTATTGTTTGGGTCTACTCCAGATTGAAACCTACTTACATACCGATGCATTTCTGCATGAATACCTTCATGTAATATCAAAGCGGCAATACCCAATGAATTTTGAGTTGTATTTTCAATTGTTATTACAATATTATTTACATCATCGGCATTTGTACACGCTTCATCTGTCCTTTTGCAATTGCCTACTTGCAATGTCAAATCATATTCAGGTTAAATTTAGATTGAACTCCGAGGGCTTGTCTGTGCGAGCGTCACGAGCGGTACGCCCGCTCATGTGTCGGCACGGGCAAAAGATACTCGCGCTAGTCGGGTTAATCTATAGTATATAATGATACTTCCATTTCCATAAATTTCAATTGTTTTTCACTATTATCAACAAATATCACAACATTGCGGTTTAGTCTATCAAATAGTTTGCCATGTCTTGATTTTATTCTACCTCCTGTTTTAAATTGCTCTACTCTATCAGTGAATTGCTTTAGGTCATAAATTTCTTTAACCCTCAGCCCATAGTGTACTTCTTTTATTTCTAAAGAAATTCCCTCGCTTCGATTGTTGCCGTCTCTTATCTTATATTCACTATCAAATATCTTGTCCTGTTCCAAATATTCCCTGTCAAAACTGAACATCAAAGTATCTTTGGTCACTTTAGAAATTTTTGATTCTTGACCAGAAGCTCCACAAGAAGTCATCATTACTAGAATTAAAATAGATATTATTCTCATTTAATTGCATTTTTTGGTTAATGTACCAGTTCTAGCTTGTAAATTAGTGAATTTTACTTTATCCTCCTCTGATAAATCGTTCCATGCTTTGACACCTTGACTTGACAGACCTTGCCATGCCAGAGCACGGTAAAAATCAGAACTGGGCTTTTCCCCGAAAAATCTTATGTATTTATCGTAATCTGTCTTCAGCCTATTTTTATGAAATGACTCTAACCCTTCGGCCATAGCATTTACATATAATTCTGCCATGGTTTGATGTTGTGATGTAGGTTCAAACCCATTATCTTCATAAGAATTATAAGTTTTTAAAAAAATCAAATCTTGAGGTACTGTTAGTGATATCCTTGTGTGTAATTTTCTTGTCATATCGGCATGGATATATTCGTGCAATATACTTCTAGCAACCTCCAACGCAGAATCAGAATTGGCTGCACTTGTGCTTATCTTTATTGCTATATTGCCTTTACCCCTATATTGTGTTGTACCTCTAACACTACCCCTTAAGCTAGGCACAGACTCTATACTTATATTAAATTCAGAATCTCCTTTTTACAATTAGCTTTTTTTGCAGTAATAAGAAGTTAAATTCATCAGGAATAGTATCTTTAGCAATTACCTCAGCAATAATCTGGTAACCATCATAAACGATTTCTTGCCCCTTAGCTATTAAGATAACTACAAGGAGCAAGAAATAGCTTATACACAAGGGGCTTTTAATTATAATCACATTTTTTACCAACAGATAAAATTTCAAAACCATTAAATTCATAATCGATCAGAAACAAACACAATGGGGTTTACTTTTATATAACAATTGCCATCCTTTAAATAAATTTCTTTTGTGCTTAAATGTTTTACAAAAGAATCTACGTCCAAGGCTGACCATAATCCATTTTTGTGATATTTCTTATTGAATTTATAAACGTAATGTCTCATATCCATAACTTTAGAAGGATTAAGTTTCTTAACCTTTTTTTCTAATTGAAAGCAG
>QILY01000036.1 GCA_003232155.1 Maribacter sp. | reverse complement strand
ATTTTTAATTGAGGTACTTTCTTTTTTAATTCATCACAAAAGGCAGGACTTTCTTTACCATGCAATTGCACTAATAATAATCCGTATGTTTTAACTTTATCTGCTATTATTTCTATACTAGCATCTACAAAAACACCTACTTTTTTAATACTATGGGGTATTGATGGCATATTACCTTCAAAATCACGTTTTGAAGGCCCCCAAAAAATAAAGCCTAAATAATCTGGTTTCAATGCTGCAACTTCAGCGGTATTTTTATTCATACCGCAGACTTTCAACTTTAAAGAAGAGATTTTTTCAGTAAATGATATTTCGTCTTTATTCGTGTAATAATAGTCCACTAGTTCTTTAATTTTTTAATAAATTCAGTTGCACTTAGACCTGGGTTATCGGTCTTCATAAAATTCTCACCAATCAGAAAACCTTGATATCCATATTTTTTTAAATCTTGAATAGCCTCAATATTGCTGATACCACTTTCAGAAACTCTCACAAAATCATCAGGAATTATTTTAGATAGCGATTTACTGGTTTCTAAACTCACTTCAAAAGTCTTGAGGTTACGGTTGTTTACACCTAACATATCTAAACTTGGCATAATAGATTTGTGCAGCTCATCCTCATTATGTACTTCCAGCAAAACATCTAAATGGAGGCTTTTAGCCAGTTCGGAAAATAGTTTAATTTCTTCTTTGGATAAAATTGCAGCAATCAACAATATTGCATCGGCGCCATATGCTTTTGCTTCTAGAATTTGATACTCACTTATAATAAATTCTTTTCTGAGTAAAGGTATATTTACACAAGCTCTAGCTAAGAGTAAATCTTCCAAAGAACCACCAAAGTATTTAATATCCGTAAGTATACTCATTCCACAAACACCTGCGTTTTTGTAGCCTTTGGCTACTTGGCCCACATTAGTATTTTGATTAATGGTCGATTTTGAAGGCGAACGTCTTTTGTGTTCCGCTATAATCCCTGTCGAGCTATTTCGTAAGGCCTTGGCCAAAGAGAAGGTTTCTCTCTGAAATAAGACCGAAGCCTCCAACTGCTTAATTGGAATGAGCGATTTTTTTAAATCGATTTCTTTGCGTTTGTCTTTTACTATTTTCGAAAGTATATTCATAAATAATAATTTCTAACTGTCTTAACCCGCATTATTCACGGATGTTCTACTCCAAAGCCAAACTGCCTGCAATCTAAGGAAATGCCTGCCCGTTCCGCAGGCGGGCTTAAAATTTTTATAACCCAAAATTGGGTAAACAATTCCTCTTATAAAAGCTCCTGCGCTTCCCAATTCTACCTGCCTTTGCCGGCAGGCAGGTTGGTATTTTGACTTTTCATAACGAAAACCCGTGAATAATACGGGTTAAATTTGTTTGTCTTTGCGAGGCACGAAGCAATCTGTAACTTAGGAACACAAAATAAACAGATTACTTCGTCGTTAAAAGGCTCCTCGTAAAGACGGATTAGTTTTTACTTAGTTCCTGTAATTTCTTCAATGCCTTTAACCCATTACCATTTAACAAAGACTCCTTAGCCTTTTCAAATCCATCTTTTATATTCGTATTTTCAACGGTTGAAATTGCAACTCCGGCATTCGCACAAACTACATTGTTTTGGGCCTCTGTTCCTCTTCCTTGTAAAACATTCATGAAAATTTGAGCGGATTCTTCAATACTATCCCCGCCCACAATTTCTGATTGTTTGATGGCTGCTACTCCAAAATCTGAGGGTTTGATCATTCNTTCAGAGTTGTTGGAAATTGTTTTGGTATTTCCTGTCAATGAAATTTCATCGTAACCATCCAAGGCATGGAGTACGGTAAAATTCTTATCCGTATTTTGATAGAGATACCCGTACATTCGGGCCAGTTCTAGATTAAAAACGCCTATTATTTGGTTCTTCGGAAAAGCTGGGTTCACCATGGGACCCAACATATTGAAAAAGGTTTTTACGCCTAATTCCCTTCGGATAGGCGCCACATTTTTCATTGCTGGGTGGAATAGGGGAGCATGTAAAACACAAATTCCAGCTTCATCAATGGACTTTTCTAAAAAGTCTGCTTCATTACTGAATTTGATACCTAGAAATTCCATCACATTACTGCTTCCGCATTTTGAGGAAACTCCGTAATTACCATGTTTGGTCACTTTGACTCCAGCACCTGCGGTTACAAAAGATGCCAAAGTTGAAATATTGAAAGTGTCTTTCCCGTCTCCACCCGTACCACATAGATCTATCGGATTGTAGGCTGATAAATCTACGGTCAAGCACAATTCTAAAAGTGCGTCGCGAAAGCCTTCTAATTCTTCTATGGTTATGCTTCGCATCATGTACACCGTTAAAAAGGCCGCAATCTGACTAGTGTTGTAATCACCTTTGGCAATATTGATCTGTTTTGCATCCTTTTTTTCAAGGATGTCATGATTGATTAATTTATTAAGTGTTTCTTTCATTCTATAATAGTCTTAAAGTCTTAAGTAATGAGTAAAAAGTATTTAGAGCAGGCTCTTTACTTAATACTTTTTACTCATTACTGAGCTTTAGTTCTTTAACCAATTCTCCATAATCTTTTTTCCTTCTGGGGTCAAAACCGACTCTGGATGAAATTGTACTGCGCAAACATCATATTCTTTATGACGTAAAGACATTACTTGCCCGTTTTCATCAAAAGAAGTGGCTTCCAAAACTTCCGGAAGATTAGGGTCTACCACCCACGAATGGTAGCGACCTACTTCAATTTCCTTGGGTAACCCTTCAAATAGAACATCATCTTTAGCGATATTTATTTTGGTGGCTATACCATGGTAAACTTCATCCAAATTAATAATTGAACCTCCAAAAACTTCGCCAATGGCCTGTTGCCCTAGACACACTCCGAAAATACTTTTAGTGGGAGCATATTTTGCAATGATTTCTTTTAAAAGTCCCGCTTCATCTGGAATTCCAGGACCAGGAGATAATACAATTTTAGTAAAAGCATCAACCTCTTCTAAAGTCAACTGGTCATTTCGTTTTACGGTTACTTCGCAATCTAGATCCTCTAAATAATGGACTAGGTTATAGGTGAAGCTGTCGTAGTTGTCTATGACTAGTACGTTCCCTCCCCGGCCCTCCCTAAAGGGGAGGGGGTTTGCTTGGTTTTTATTGTTTTCTTTGTTATTCATTTTATATTTTTAATCCTATCCTTCGGTGGGGTTAGGGAGGGTTTTATATCGTTTCTGCAATTTCAAGGGCTTTTGTCAAAGCCCCTAGTTTGTTATAGGTTTCTTGTAATTCGTTATCGGCATTT
>QILY01000268.1 GCA_003232155.1 Maribacter sp. | reverse complement strand
TACTGAACCGCTAAGTACGAGACCCGTACGCTTAGTGGTGTGAGAGGCGTAGTGGCGACTTTTTAGTCGTCACCCGTCTACTCGATTACCAGCTTTTTAATAATATTTTCCTTCTTCACATTTATTTCTATTCCAGTGTTTTACTAGAAATTTCTTAAATTTTAAGTTGTTATTTAAATTTCCACTTTCAGTAAATTCTCCACCATAAGGATTTTCACTATTACACCTTAGCATAGTAAATCCTCTTAATGCATATTTTGTATTTCCTTCATACATTATTATTTTCATTGTTCCAGGATCCATTCCTCCTCGACAAATTGATACATATGGCATAGAGATTTCGGTTATTCCGTCATTATCTAAATCTGTAATTGTTGTTGCTTTTGGTGTAAAGCCAGTAAACCAATCAACCCCAAAACATTTAGTATAATCATAAATTCTCCATTTTTTTTTGTAGTCTTTGGCTAAACCATTTTTTTGAAATAGATATACATATAATTCAGATTTATCTTGAGTCATATATTTAGTCGAATCTTCCTCATAATTTTTCCAAGTAAAGTGCCCAGTAACAGTTTGAATTAATATATTTACTCCTGAAGAGTCTGTCCATTTTAGAGCTTCAACAACCGTTCCTCTAAAATCGATATATTTAGGTATTTCATCATAACTTAATGTGTCAATTTTTATTGATTTATCAGAATGCTCTTTGTCCCAAATTCCTAACCAAATATCCGGTTCTAACAGTCTAAATTTTTCATTGTGAATTTCAGATTGTCCAAATACACAATTCGAAATTTTGAAAAATAATATGAATATAAATATCTGTTGTTTCATTCGTCTAATTGCTGGTAACGTGTTTGTGTATGATTAGTTGCGTGGTTAAGCACGTAATTTAGCAAATAAAAACCGAATATAAAATCCGCGAGGATTTTCGTAAGTAGGCTAGAACCAAGCAATTAATTATACACGGTGTGTGTGCCCAGTATGGGCGTCTTTTATTTATCGAAAGGCAAATAATTCATTTAGAGGGTGCAAGTCCCTTATGTGGCTATTTCGGTGAGACCGTGCCACCCGTTTCGGTTGAAACGGTGCCACTTTGAAAGATCATGTAATGATACAAAAGTTTAGTTGGTTTTTAAAATTCCTTTTCTTAAAGATTCCCCTTTTAGGTTAATTCTATGTGATGAATTTACGATACGATCAAGGATTGCATCAGCGATTGTTCCTTCACCAATAATATCATACCAAACCGATACTGGTATTTGAGATGCTATTATTGTAGAGCAGCCTTGGTGTCGATCATCAATAATATCCATTAAAGATTCCCTTGCCTGTTTATCAAAAGCATGCAGGCCAAAGTCATCTAAAATCAGTAAGTCGACCTTATTGAGTTTTTTCAGTTCTTTTAAATATGTACCATCAAGCTTTGCTAGTTTAAGATTTGCAAATAATCGAGCGGTATTGGAGTACCTTACTTTTTTAGTGTTTAGGCATGCTTGGCTTCCCAAAGCCTGTGCCAAGAAGCTTTTTCCGACACCGGAAGCTCCGGTGATGATTACATTCTCTTTTTTTGTGATAAAATCCATGGTAGCCAAACGGTTGAACATATTCTTGTCCAGATTTCGTTGTTGTGTGAAACGGACTTCGGCAATGCTTGCTTTTTGCTTGAAACAAGCTTGTTTAAAGAGCCTGTCTATTCGTTGTTGTTGGCGTTGTTCCCATTCGTGATCCACAAGAATAGAAAGGTATTCATCACAGGTCATATCAGTATAGAGGTTGTTCTCATGTAATGTTGCCATGGCCGATAGGCGCATTTGTTTTAATTTTTCAAGGGTTTGATCGTTGTTCATATATTTAGATTTAATTATTGATAATCAGAAGCATCACGAAGGTTTTCATGTGCTGGAATGTGCGAATCAAAAAGGGTGGCCTGATCTTGTAAATCTTCTTGATCCAAGTCCAAGTTGTTCTTTAGAATATTCTTGATTCGGTTATAGGAATAGGCCTGTGCGACCAAAGCCCTTTTGCAGGCATTATCAAGTCGATTAGATCCATAAGCTCGGTGAAGCTGTATAATGCCCATAGACCGTTTGTAGGCAATTTCAGGGCAGTCGCCATCAGAGAGTACCCCTTTGATTATGGAGAGTACATGGTTGCCGTGTTTGGCGGCCATGTTTTCAAAGTAAGCAGGGCTCCATTGAGTATATGCTTTGTGCACACTGCTCAAATGATCTTTATTAGTGTTGTAGCTTCCTCTTGCAGTTTTACGTTTATGCAGGGCTATACGTTGATGGTTATGGTATACTTCTACGGTGGAAGTCGTGAAATGTATTTGGGTCATTTTGCCGATATATCGATAAGGAACACTGTAATAACTCTTATCGGGCGAGAAGTATATATAGCCCATTTTCTGCACCTTTGCACGCTTATAATCTTTCATTTGATAGGCCGTGCTTGGCAAAGGTTTTAAATAGCTTCGTTCAACGGATTGAAAAAGTTCTTTACGGCTTGCCCCCTTTCGTTGCAACAACAGATTGTTATATGTCTTTAAGAGAATTCGTATTTCTTTGTTCAGATCTTCTAAAGAGAAAAAGGTTATTTCCCGAAGCGGGTAATAGATGCGTTGATAGGCTAGTCGAACAGCATTTTCTACTAGTGCCTTATCTTGGGGCGCATAACTACGTGTAGGGTTGATTACACAATTATGATGACGTGCAAAATCTTTGAACGTTTTATTGATTACAGGTTCATACTTACTCGCCCTTGTGACTGCCGATTTTAGATTGTCCGATACTATAGCTTTAGGAACTCCCCCGTAAAAATGTAGCGTATTGCTCATACAAGTAATCATATCCTCACGCTTTTGACTATAACAAGCCTCTAC
>QILY01000030.1 GCA_003232155.1 Maribacter sp. | reverse complement strand
GTATCAATAATAACAGTATCTACGGGCATATCAATTTGAAACGACTTATTATATCGCATAAAAGAAGAATCTTTTTGGGAAGTAATAGTATAATTAGCCGTATCTATAAAAGCTACCAGCCTATTAAAATCTTTAGCATATCTGCCATTAACAGTTTTATAAGCTTCTTGAGAATCTCTAATATCTTTCAAATTAGAAATTACTTTAGCAAAACGTTCTTGTTTTATTTCTTTGAACTGTATTGGTCCTGTAATAGATTGATAGATAAGGTATGCAAATACACCGCATAGTACCCAAAGTAAAATTTGTATTCCAGTTTTCATTATAGTTTCGTATTAATTAAATTAAGTGGCTTTGACAAATTTACATTTTTTTTTTAACCGTAAAAGTTTTTAGCGTAAAAATCATGTTTATCTTTGAAAGCCTATGACTTCGCTTACAGATACCTCTTTTTATACTATTTTAAAGGATAAATTTCCGCATGAACCTACAAATGCGCAATCTGTAGCATTGCAAAAATTGGCTTCTTTTATTTTATCTAACAAAAAAGATACCGTTTTCTTACTTAAAGGTTTTGCGGGTACCGGAAAAACAACACTAGTAGGTACCGTAGTAAATAGCTTATGGAAAACAACTATGAAATCTGTTTTGATGGCACCTACGGGCAGGGCAGCAAAGGTAATGTCGAATTATTCGAATACGCAGGCATTTACCATCCATAGAAAAATATACTTTCCTAAAAAGCAAAGTGGTGGTGCGGTACAATTTGTAATGGCCTCTAATAAACATCGAAATACTATTTTTATAGTTGATGAAGCTTCAATGATACCTGATACTCCTGCAGATTCAAAACTGTTCGAGAACGGTTCTTTATTAGATGATTTGATGATGTTCATTTATTCGGGCCACAATTGTAAATTGATTTTAATAGGTGATACGGCACAATTACCGCCGGTACATCTCAATTTGAGTCCAGCTTTAGATGCTGATAAATTAGAACTTAATTATAATAAAGAAGTAATTCGATTAGAGTTGGATGAAGTGGTACGCCAAGCAGAAGATTCAGGGATACTTGTAAATGCTACACTATTGCGAGAGCAGGTACAAAGCGATTTTCATGATTCTTTTCAGTTCAATGTTTCCCCTTTCAAAGATATTGTCCGTTTGGTCGACGGTCATGAAATTCAAGAAGCAATCGATGCATCCTACTCTGAAAATGGAAAAGAAGAGACTACTATAATTGTTAGATCTAATAAAAGGGCAAATTTATATAATGAAAATATTCGCAGTCGTATTCTGTATTTGGAGAATGAACTAGCAGTCGGTGATTTTATGATGGTGGTCAAGAACAATTATTTTTGGTTAGAGCCTAAATCAGAAGCAGGGTTTATTGCCAATGGTGATATTATAGAAGTATTGGAAATCTTCGCGATAAAAGAACTGTATACATTTAAGTTTGCTGAAGTGAAAGTGCAAATGGTAGATTACCCCAATCAAAAACCATTTGAAACGGTATTATTGTTAGATACTATTAAAGCTGAAACCCCATCACTTTCTTATGAAGATGGGAATCGACTGTACCAACAAGTTATGGAAGATTATGCAGATGAAAAATCCAAATACAAAAAATTCTTGGGGGTCAAAAGCAATAAATATTTCAATGCCTTACAAGTGAAATTTTCATATGCCATTACATGTCATAAATCACAGGGCGGACAGTGGAATACGGTTTTTGTAGAACAACCTTATTTACCTAATGGTATTGACAAAGAATATCTACGTTGGTTATATACTGCAGTTACAAGAGCTAAAAAACAATTGTATTTGATCGGTTTTAAAAACGATTTTTTTGTTGAAGAGTAATATCTTAAATTCGTATAGCAAGTATTTGAAGAAAGTTTATGAGTTCATAAGAATATTTTTCCCATAAACACATAAACCATAAACACATAAACTCATATAACCATAAACCAGTAGAATGACATCTGAAAGCATAATCAGTATATTTTTAGGAATTGGCCTAGCCGCTTCAGTGGGTTTTCGTGTATTCCTACCTTTGTTTGCTTTAAGTCTTGCTGCATATTTTGATATTTGGGAACTTAATGGTAGCTGGCAATGGATAGGTAGTTTGGCTGCAGTAGTAACCTTAGGTGTAGCTACTGTGATTGAAATATTCGCTTATTTTATTCCTTGGGTCGATAATATATTAGATAGTGTAGCGGTACCTTTAGCTGCTATTGCCGGAACTGCGGTAATGGTTTCTACGGTTGTCGATTTAGATCCCGTGGTTACTTGGTCACTGGCAATTATAGCTGGTGGCGGTACAGCTACTGCTATTAAAGGAGCAGGGGCGACAAGTAGATTGGCTTCAACAGCGACTACAGGAGGTTTGGCAAACCCTATCGTGTCAACCGTAGAAACCGGTACTGCCGTTGTGGTTTCTACAGCTTCCATTTTTGCTCCTTTTTTTGCTGCTGTTCTAGTTTGTGTGATATTATTTATCATTTTTAGAATATATAGAAAACTTAGACCTAGAATTAATAAAAATAGAGCAGAAGAATAAATCCCTGTTTTTTATAATACGTATAAAACAAGATACTAGTGAAAATAATTGCAATGATACCTGCACGTTATGCGGCATCTAGATTTCCTGCTAAATTGATGCAAGATCTATCGGGTAAACCGGTTATTGTAAGAACCTATCAGGCAGCTGTTCAAACCCAGTTATTTGATGAGGTGTATGTAGTTACCGATAGCAATGTAATTTACGATACCATAAAACAAGCTGGTGGTAAGGCAATTATGAGCCTAAAAGAACATGATTGTGGTAGTGATAGAATCGCTGAGGCAGTAACTAATATGAATGTTGATATTATCGTAAATGTGCAAGGTGATGAACCTTTTACGGATAAAGAAAGTTTAAAAGGTGTATTGAACGTTTTTAGAAATGACGCAAAAAAAGAGATTGATCTGGCATCATTGATGGTGCTTATTACCGATAAAGAAGAAATTGAAAACCCCAATACGGTAAAGGTAATTGTTGATAATAGAAATTTTGCTTTATATTTTTCGCGCTCGCCAATTCCATATCCAAGAGCAACTGATGTTGAAAATAGATATTATAAACACAAAGGAATTTATGCATTTCGAAAAAGCGCTTTGATTGATTTTCAGCGATTACCGATGTTGCCTTTAGAGGCTACTGAGAAAATTGAAGCTATACGTTATTTAGAGTATGGCAAAAAAATCAAAATGGTAGAAACAACGGTGTCAGGTATAGAGATCGATACTCCCGAGGATTTAAAAAGAGCGCAAGAAGCATGGAAGTAGATTATAGTAAAATTAAAGTTATAGGCTTTGATGCTGATGATACGCTATGGGTCAATGAAACGTATTTTAGAGAGACAGAAGATCAATTTGCCAGTTTATTGGAAGGCTATGAAACAAAGAATACTGTAGATCAAGAGCTTTTTAAGATGGAAATCAAGAACTTGGAACTGTACGGATATGGTGT
>QILY01000317.1 GCA_003232155.1 Maribacter sp. | reverse complement strand
ATAAATTTGTTCAATTCTAATAAATTTTTGGTTTCCGCCACGTATGAAACCGGGGTCAGATCATCTATCTTAAATGTAAAGAGCGTATCTAATCTACGTTTAGTTTGTACTATAGCCGTATCACCTTTAATTGTCCTTTTTTGATATGATGTTAACCGATATAAACTATCTTTTTCAACCCAACGAATATTAGTAGCAGAAATCTTAAAATCCAATACATTTTCTTCTTTAAAGCGTTCAAATGTGAAATTATATCCTATTTGACGTGCTGGGTCAAAACTACTCACATAAATAAAATCATTGGCATTCAATTGATTATAAATATTAGTAGTGACTCTATCTTTCCTTCCTTTCTTTAAATATTTGAATTTAAATTCATTAAAGCCCTTACTTGCTGAGGGTACTATGAACATGCCCATAATAAGCATAAAAGCGGCAATTATGGTTGCGCCGATCATATAAGGTCTTAAAAATCTTCTGAAAGATATGCCCGAACTTAAAATAGCTACTATTTCAGTATTGCTTGCTAATTTTGAAGTAAAGAAAATAACGGAGAGAAATAAGAAAATGGGAAACAGTAGATTACCTATATATATCGTAAAATTTCCAAAATATATCAAGATTTCATTAATAGGCGCCTCATTATCCTGCATTTTGCCTATCTGCTCTGCCAAATGAGCCATGATACCAATAGGAATGAACAAGAGTAACATTACAGTAAATGTCACTAAATAGCGCTTGAGTATGTATCTATCTAAAATGGTCACCCTATAATCGTTTATCCATTTGTTTTACCATTATATTTTTCCACTCATAAAAATCCCCTGCCAAAATATGCTTTCTAGCCTCACGGGTCAACCAAAGATAAAAACCAAGATTGTGAATGGTAGCTATTTGTTTGCCTAAATATTCCTTGGCAGCAAACAAATGTCGTAAATAAGCCTTTGAATATTCACGATCTACAAATGTAGTCCCCATCTCATCAATAGGAGAAAAATCATCTTCCCATTTCTTATTTTTGATATTTATGGTACCATGTGCCGTGAACAACATACCGTTTCTTGCGTTTCGGGTTGGCATTACACAATCGAACATATCAATACCCAAAGCAATATTCTCTAGAATGTTGATGGGAGTACCTACTCCCATTAAATATCTAGGTTTGTCTTCTGGTAAAATTTCGCAAACCACCTCGGTCATGGCATACATTTCTTCTGCTGGCTCACCTACTGAGAGTCCGCCAATAGCATTCCCTTCTGCTCCTGCATTTGCAATATATTCTGCAGATTGTTTTCGTAAATCAGTATAAGTGGAGCCTTGTACTATAGGAAAAAACGTTTGCTCATAATCATATTCAAAAGGTGTTTTTGCCAAATGCGCAATACAACGGTCTAGCCACCTATGCGTCATATGCATAGAGCGTTTTGCGTACCCATAGTCACATGGGTAAGGGGTACATTCATCGAAGGCCATAATAATATCAGCGCCAATTACCCTTTGCACCTCCATCACATTCTCTGGGGTAAACATATGCATAGAGCCATCAATATGTGATTTGAACTTTACTCCCTCCTCTTTTATTTTTCTATTGGCCGACAGTGAATATACCTGATATCCGCCACTATCGGTCAAGATATTTCTATCCCAACCCATAAATTTATGCAGGCCACCGGCTTGTTTTAAGATATTGGTCTTAGGTCTTAAAAACAGGTGATAGGTATTCCCTAAAATAATATCAGGGTTTATCTCTTCTTTCAACTCTCTTTGGTGTACGCCTTTTACTGATGCTACGGTTCCGACGGGCATAAAAATAGGAGTTTCTATAATGCCGTGATCCGTGACCATAGTAGCGACTCGAGCCTTACTTTTAGGGTCTGTATGTTGTAGTGTAAATTTCAAATCCTTCAGTTCAAGTGGCAAATATAATCATCTGATTGCCATAAATTCCCTAACAAAAAAATAAAGTTATACTCGTGCTAAATGGAAATTCGGGAGAATCAAGGCTGGTTTTTTTTCGGCAGGGCAGAGCGTTAAGAAAATGTCTTGCGGACATTTTTAGCGAACGAGCCAGTTGGCGCATTGGCAAAGCATAGCCTGAGCTACGGCGGTAAATTTTAACGAAGGTATGGGGAAAAAGACCAAGTAGAAATTTCGGGTTTCCTTTTGGCAGGAGTATATATGAGTTAGGTCGACCGTTAATAAAATATAATAACTCTCACTTGTATACCCAAAAGATTGCCACTACTTTTGACGCCAACAAACGGATTATTAAACAGATGCAAAAATTGGAAGAATTACAGAATATAGTTTTTCAAACCCGTAGGGATATTGTTAGAATGGTACACAAAGTGAATTCAGGTCACCCAGGTGGTTCTTTGGGCTGCACTGAATTCCTAGTAGCTCTCTACAACAAGGTTATGGATTTAAAAGAGGGTTTTGATATGGATGGAAAAGACGAAGACCTTTTCTTTTTATCCAACGGTCATATTTCTCCTGTTTTTTATAGTGTTCTTTCTAGAAGAGGCTATTTTGATATTGACGAACTGAACACGTTCAGGTTGATAAACTCCCGTTTGCAAGGCCACCCAACAACCCATGAGGGTTTACCTGGGATACGTATTGCATCTGGTTCTTTAGGCCAAGGTATGTCTGTTGCAATAGGTGCGGCCCAAGCTAAAAAATTAAACGGGGATGCCCATCTGATCTATAGTCTTCATGGGGATGGAGAATTGCAAGAAGGCCAAAACTGGGAGGCTATCATGTATGCTTCTGGAAATAAAATTGATAATTTAATATCGGTAATCGATTATAACGGTCAACAAATTGATGGTGCTACAGATAAGGTTTTACCGCTAGGTGATTTAAAAGGAAAGTTCGAGGCATTTGATTGGGATGTTCTTGAAATTAAAGAAGGTAATGACCTTGAAGCTATAATTAATGGACTTAAAGAAGCAAAAAGCAGAACGGGCAAAGGTAAACCTGTATGTATTTTGTTGCATACCGTAATGGGTAACGGAGTTGATTTTATGATGCATACCCATGCATGGCATGGGAAAGCGCCAAATGATGAACAATTAGAAATAGCTCTAGCACAAAATCCAGAGACTTTAGGAGATTATTAAAGCCCCTAAGTCCCAAGGGGAACATTAAATTACATTTAAAAGATTCCCGCGAAAACAGGAATGAAAAATAAGAAAATGACGAAGTATATAGATCAAGGAAAGAAAGACACAAGAAGTGGTTACGGTGCAGGAATGACCCAATTGGGAAGAACCAACCCAAATGTGGTTGCCCTATGCGCTGATTTGGTAGGTTCTTTAAAAATTCAAGATTTTATAGATGAAAACCCTGAACGTTTCTTTCAAATAGGTATTGCTGAAGCCAATATGATGGGAATTGCTGCTGGATTAACTATTGGCGGCAAAATACCTTTTACGGGTACTTTTGCAAATTTCTCTACTGGTAGGGTCTATGACCAAATACGACAATCAATTGCCTATTCTGGTAAAAATGTAAAAATATGTGCATCGCATGCTGGTATAACCCTTGGTGAAGATGGTGCTACGCATCAAATTTTAGAAGATATCGGATTAATGAAAATGTTACCAGGTATGGTAGTAATTAACCCGTGTGACTATAACCAGACCAAAGCTGCCACT
>QILY01000263.1 GCA_003232155.1 Maribacter sp. | reverse complement strand
TTACCCACATTGAAAATCGTGAAGTGACATTCAGTATTGGGACTAATTTAGACCGCATACCCAACCATTCATAAGCGGTAGCATGTTGTACGGCATGACCACATTCATGCGCAGCGACTGCTGCTGCAGATGCGTTTCTTTGTGCATAGACACCTTCACTAAGGTTTACGGTTTTATTTACAGGATTGTAATGATCGGTCAACATACCAGGGGTTGAAATGACCTTCACGTCTCTGATACCATGATCAGCTAACATTTTTTCAGCAATCTCGGCACCACTCATACCGTTGCGCAATTGCACTTTAGAATATTTCTTAAACTTACTTTTCAATCGTTTGCTAACTAACATGCTAAAGAGACCAAAAGCCCCAGCTATTATAATATAACCTATATCAAATCCGAACATAATTATTTGTTTTTACGAGTTGAAAACTAATACTGATTATCAACAGATTACAATTGTAATTACAACAGTTTTGGAAGCAAGAAAATCGCAACTTGCTGATTTTCAGCATTACTTGAAATCCAACCCTTGATTCGCATTATTACTTAAAGATACTAAAAAAAGCCTTTCTCCTAAAACTTCGGGGGTGCTCAGGATGACATTGCTATACAAACAAAAACCCCGCCATATAATGGACAGGGCTGTTATGCTGACAAAATGTCTATGGTTCATCCTGGATTATTTAAATTTTAGTTTCGCAATGATAATAGATAAAACTAAAATAAGGGTTACTGCATTTGCTGAAATTATACTCAAACTACCAATTTCGATACCATAGTAAAGCCACAAAACAATACCAATAAAAAAAACAGTATACATGGCCAATGAAATATCTTTTACTGATTTTTCTTTCCATACTTTATATATACTCCTGCCAAATAGAAACTCGAAATTTCTACTTGGTCTTTTCCCCCATACCTTCGTTAAAATTTATCGCCGTAGCTCAGGCTATGCCTAAAAATTTTGCCTTGGTATGAGAAAAAAGCCCTGCCTTGATTCTCCCGAATTTCTATTTGGCACGAGTATACCTGCGGAATAAAAGATGAAGTAGTCAATGCTGCGGCAATTAAGCCTATAATTTCAATAGTTGCCATATTTATCCTACAATGTTTACAATTTTACCAGGTACTACAATTACTTTTTTAGGCGTTCGCCCTTGTAATTGTTGCTGGGTTTTTTCATGAACCATTACAGCTGTTTCAATATCTTCTTTGGATAGGTCTAAGGGAAGTTCCATCGTAAATTTCATTTTACCATTAAAAGAAATCGGATATTCTTTACTGCTCTCTACTACATAACTCGCTTCAAATTTTGGAAAAGCTGCGGTGGATATTGATTCCGAATGCCCTAGTTTTTCCCAAAGTTCTTCGGCAATATGTGGTGCATACGGCGATATTAAAATCGCCAAAGGCTCTAGTATTGCTTTGCTCGTGCATTTTTGGGCAGAGAGTTCATTTACACAAATCATAAAGGTAGAAACGGATGTATTGAAACTAAAATCCGCAATATCATCTTCTACTTTTTTGATGGTTTTGTGAAGGGTTTTTAGATTATCAGTTGATGGCGCCACTTCGGTTTCGCTCAGCGAGCCATCTATGTATGGCATATATAGTTTCCAAAGTTTTTTTAAGAAACTATGTACGCCTGTAATGCCTGAAGTATTCCAAGGTTTTGATTGCTCTAAGGGGCCTAAAAACATTTCATATAAGCGCAAACTGTCTGCACCATACTCTTCAACAATATCATCAGGGTTAACAACATTGTATTTGGATTTCGACATTTTTTCGACTTCGCGACCTACGATATATTCTCCCTGAACGAATAACTGAGAATTTTCAAGCACTTCCCTCCATTTTAGAAATTTTTGAAAATTCAACTCATCTGATGAATTAACCAACGAAACATCTACATGTTGCGTAACACCATTTAAGGTATAAACGTTTTGTGATATAGCTCTATCAATAGATTCAAAATCATTATAACTAGGATAGCTTTTCATAAGCCAGTCATGAATTTCGGACATGTCCATTGATTCCTTGATTTCTTGAAATCTACTTTTGGAAACCAATAATAAAAATGGTCTGTCCACGTCGTAGGCAATATCTTGACCTTCATTATTCAAGTCTTTAATTGAATTAAAATGGGAAAATGACACCCAAAATCCATAAACAAAAGCACTAGTCCCCGTAATCATCCCTTGATTAATCAACTTTTTAGCAAACTCATCCTTCGGCACAAAACCTCTATCAAACATAAATTTTTGCCAAAAACGAGCGTACAATAAATGCCCAGTAGCGTGTTCGCTACCACCAATATATAAATCAACATCCTGCCAGTAGTTCATCGCTTCTTTTGAGAAGATTTCATTGTCATTCCCAGGATCCATATAGCGATTAAAATACTGTGAGCTACCTGCCCAACCTGGCATAGTATTAAGTTCTAAAGGAAACACATTTACATCATCAATCAATTCATTTTTAACTACTTCCGCCTTGAGGCGGTCCCAAGCCCAAACCGTGGCATTGCCCAAAGGAGG
>QILY01000260.1 GCA_003232155.1 Maribacter sp. | reverse complement strand
AAAAAAATAAAAACTCAAATTATTTCAGATAGCCTAGTCTTAGGGGAAAAAATGAAATGAAAATATATTTTATAGGCAATAAATCGGCACATACTAAAGATTATCTCCTTTATTATTTCCCTAATGATAAGTTGCTGTTTCAAGATGATCTATGTTAGGATACCAAAAGAAGGGGCAATTACGAAAGCAGGGGCTAGACAAGTTGGTTTATACAATGCCATTAAGGAATTGAATATTGGTGTAGATACAATAATTCAATCTTGGCCTGTTAATAACCACAAAATAAAAACCATTATACCTTTTACTGATTTGGAAAAATCCATACACATAAATAAATAACGAAAGCTTAATCGAGTAGACGGCCGTGAGCAGTAAAGCCCACGGTGCGCACCTGCCTGACGGCAGCTATGGTGTGCGCACATCTTTTTATATCATTGAAAATATTAATGTTTTCAGTTCATATTTGTGGTTACACCGTGTTAGTTCGAGTGGAAATTTTAAAAAAGATAATCAAATGAAAAAGATAAAAACAGCAATATTTTCAATCTTACGATTATACTCTTGGTTTTACACATATAAGCTATCCGAAAAACAGGTTTTTATTTTCAGCATATAATGAAACAACAAAATTGAACGATAATTATTTAATTGTTAATGACCATTATATTTATAGTACCTCAAATCTGTTATTTGAAAACAACTTTAGAGAACAAAAAATAGATTCTTAAAGTACTATACTTAAAAGGTTGGCAGTACTTACACCTTACATTTCAAAACAGTCTCTTAATCCTTATAGAATTTAAGTGACGTATACCCCTTTAGATCTTGAACTTTAAGAATATACATTCCTGAGGATAAATCCCCAACTCCTATTCGGGTATCCGAGGCATTCCCTTTTTTTACCAAAGTTCCTGTAGTAGTGATAATACTATACTTAGCAGTATCTGACACATTGCCATCAATACGTATAAAATCAGTTGTAGGGTTTGGGTATACCGTAAATTGAAGGCTTTCTGATGGTTTAGATGTACCAAAAGACAATATTTTATCAAGTGTGGTATGTTCGCCTTCAAAAACAAACTCTTTTTCTGCTGAATATTCTGATGCTATATTCTCTGTACATACTGTTCGTAGCCTGAATTTATAGCTCATTTTGAGTTGCAGGTTTTCTAAAACCATAGTGTTGGTGTTGGTTGAGACCGTAGACCATTCCGTTTCATTTTCGGCCTTACTGCTCAATTCAAAAAGAGCATCGGGTATTCAAAAAGAGCATCGGGTATCGTTTTCCAACCCAATGTAAGTGTGGAATCTTTTGCCTCTTTAACTATAATTTCTGAAGGTATTTCAGTTACACATTCGGTATAGGCAATACCAGATACTATTAATGAGAAGTTTTGATGATCCTCTAACAAGCTTCCCTTATGTGTAATGGTTATGGTATAACTTCCCGAAGCATTATCAATTTCAATTTTCTCAAAAGGATCTACTAAATTATCTCCCCTTTTTGCTTGAGCAGCAGCTTGAGCAGCACTTAATTTCCATGGATAATAGGTTTCTTCATTTTTGGTAATCCGTATATCCAAATCATTGACCAAAGCTGGGGTGATATCATTCAAAGCTCCTCTATTAATAAAATCAGATGCAGGGTCCGTCCAAGAAACTGAGGCCATTAACGCTTCCTTTTCATTGGCATTAACTGTAATGGTAAAGCTTTCACCCGCTACCAATGTCTCTTCCAATAAAAGGGAATTGTATTCATTGTTAACGATAACTTCTGCGGCTTTTTTCGCATTCATAACACCCCATCCCATGGTATAATCAGGGCCAGGTTCATTAACATCATCAGCAGTATGCAATGCCAATCCTTTTACGGTAGATGCCTTCATATAGGTATCGTGCAATCGCTCATAATATTGCTGTAAAAGCAATAGAGAGCCCGTAACACCCGGAGTAGCCATTGAAGTACCTGAAGAGGTATCATAGCTTTTATCGTCTTTATAACTTGTAGAATAAATAAATGACCCCGTACTGGCCAAGTCAGGTTTAATCCGTCCATCATCTATTGGGCCAAAACTACTATACTTGGTAACAGAAGCGTTTTTAAGTTCGCCATAACTATCAATATCAATATCTGCCGCAGCTACTGTAATACCATTTTTTGCCGTGGTAAAGCCCAGCATCAAATCAAAGCCATCAGTATCCTTACCTGATATGGGGGATTCATTATCTCTCGATTTTTGTGAATTTCCTACTGCAGATACCATTAAGTAATACGGTGCATTGTACATGATTTTATCCCAATCTTGAGACACTCGTATATATGAACCAAAATACCAATCAGGAATATTGCCCGTATGAAGTCCGTATGAATGATTGGACAGCAAAAGTCCATTAGCGGCCGCTTCAATAACCTCAATACGGTCTCTAATCCAATTACTGCTTAGGGCATTGGCCTTATAGGCAACACCTTTTGCTTTTCTTTTATGTCCTGAAGCGATGAGTGTACCCATTACCCGAGTAGCGTGCGAACTTACATATTCGGCATCATCGGCAATAGTAATTCGATTATCAAATTCATTATGTGTGGTACGTGCTATGCCTTCATCCCACAGTCCTACTTGCATTCCTTCGCCGGCGATTCCTAAATCTAGCACCCCGTTACTATAAAGTGTATTGGCACGAGAAGCATTGCTTACCTCATCATTATGGGTTATATAATAAATAGGCGAACCATCTGACCCAACATCATGCAGTTCAATAGTGCTACCATTGGCCAATGTTTCAGAAATCATCCAGTTATTGATCTTTGCTAATTGTAGCATTTGCGGTCTTTTTAAGTCAAAATCATTTTTTAACTGGGTAGCTAATGAATTCATCTTAGATGAACTGTATTGTGAAGTGATTTTTTGCACTTGTATTTTCGATTGCCCAAATGATATACTGGCGGTAAAGAAAATAAAAAGATACAACAGCTCGAAAAGCTGTTTTTTCAAAGTAGGTTGCGTTTGGTACATTATAATAATTGTAAGATTTAGACTACAATTATATTATATTTTCAAACAATATCGACAAGGAGAGGTTTTTATTCGACAAAATGCCCGGCGAATGTTGTGAAAGCATTGTTTTCTGTGGTTATTCTTACTTTTAAGTGGTTCTTTATGTCCGTTTTTAAATAAAAACTTGACAAATTCTCAGGCTATAATTTGTTTATTATACATATTGATAGTGAAACCATCTAAGTTTATATTTTCATTAGCCATAATCGTGATTTTCATTGAGCTGCAACACATCATTTATTTGAACTTTATAGCAATCTTTTGTCCCTGTAAGTTCAAGTTATAAGTGTGTAAGTTCAAGTTATAAGTGCAACACTCTTATAAAACATAGAGTGGGTTTAATCAAGGTAAAGAAGAATATTACCCATTATACTTCAAGTTAATATATATCGGAAAATGGTCACTATAGCCCTCAATATATTTTCTGCCCGCATACGTACGGTATGGTATGCCTTTGAAATTTTATCATTAGTGTCATCACTCCAATCGTAAGGCAAAAGCTGTAAAAGCAAACCAAAATCAATATTCAGAACGGAATTTGTAACTTTGGTTAAAACGGATTGAAATATGGACTTACAGACCAGAAAATTATCTTTCATACAGGAATTTCTTCGTATTCAGAACGAAGACATAATAAGCGGATTGGAAAAAATGCTAAAAAAGCGTAAAGCTGAACTATATGATGAAAACCTTAAGCCGATGTCAATGGAGCAACTAAACGCCGATATTGACCAATCGCTTGAAGATTCAGCAAATGATAGGGTTGTAAGCGCAAAAGATTTGAAAAAAGAAATTAAAAAATGGAGCTAACCGTTTTTTGGACTGAATTCGCCAAGGATAAACTTGATGACATTTTTGAGTACTACAAGCTCAAAGCAAATGCAAAAGTTGCTAGAAAATTGGCTGATTCAATTGTTGACCAAACAATAGGATTGGAAAAACAGCCATTTATTTGGTCAGTTGGAGGATCTCTTGAATGACAAACCTCAAAACTTCAGATACTTAGTCTTTAAAAATCATAAAATAATTTATTGGATAAACGAGCGCAAAAACAGAATTGATATTACACACGTTTTCGACACAAGACAAAACCCATTTAAAATAAGAGAAACGGAATAAGTCTGTTGCAACACTCTTATAAAACATAGAGTGGGTTTAATCAAGGTAAAGAAGAATATTACCCATTATACTTCAAGTGAATATATACCGGAAAATGGTCACTATAGCCCCCAATATATTTTCTGCCTGCATACGTACGGTATGGTGTGCCTTTAAACTTTCCTTTAAACTCTGTTAAAAATTCTTTGTCAAAAATATTGGCATGGGCAAAGCTGTGGGTTCCCTTTTCGTAATTGAAAAAATTATGTGAAACTATAATCTGGTCAAATAACAGCCATGACCTTTTATAATTGGCGCTACCGCGGTCGGGGGTAATCAATTTTTCCATCGGATTGTACAATTGCTCTGACTGCATTAACGTTTTTATGCTTTCATCATCCGGGCCATCGTTAAAATCACCCATAATAATATAATTGGGGCT
>QILY01000136.1 GCA_003232155.1 Maribacter sp. | reverse complement strand
CTGGACTTGGCGCAATGCTAAAAGAAGATCTAGTAATTTAATTACTACTTATGGAATGTAAAAATTGTGAACTACCCTTAAGAACTGACTACTCTTTCTGTTCTAATTGCGGAGCTAAAATTATTCGAAATCGAATTACACTTAAAAATTTATGGTATGATGTTACAGAAAGGTTTTTTAACCTAGACAATACTTTTACTAAAACATTTAAACATCTTTTTTCTAGACCAGATGATGTTATTGTAGGGTACATAAATGGCGTTCGGAAAAAACACCTTAACCCAATATCTTACTTTACTATAGCACTAGCATTAGGAGGTTTATTCGTCTTTTTGAACAAACAATTCTTTCCTGACGCCGTGAATTATGCGTTTGAATCAGTTAACATTGACGAACTTAACGAGGCCAATAAATTTTCATTTGAAATAGTTCAAAAATTTCAACGCTACCTTATTGATTACCAGAACCTATTCTATATTGCTATGCTTCCTTTTTTATCGTTGATATCTAAGTTGGTTTTTATCAATAAAAAGCAATTTAATCTAAGTGAACACTTTGTAATGAATATTTACGGATATTCGCAAATGTCTATTTTCATCAATCTGTTTTATATTCTTTTAATTTGGAACAGTAAACTAGTTTATTATGCAGCTTCAATAAATGGTATTTTTCAAATATTATATTTCACCTACGTTTTCAAGAAAGTATTTAAGTTGAGTTTAAAGCAATCCATCATTAAACTTCTTTTGTTCCTTTTAATATTATCAATAGTATCATTTGTGATTATTATAGCTTTAGTGCTTTATCTAGTGATTTTTACCGATATTCTTCAGAATCTAGCACCCAAGTAAATTGATTAAGCAACTTCCTCAGCCAAAAACTGAGCCTCGTATAGATTGCTATAATACCCACCTTTTTTGAGAAGCTCTTTGTGGGTACCCGACTCCACAATCTTACCGGCATCCATAACTATAATTTTGTTGCCAGTCGGTGTGCGATGATGATAGATGTTCGTCCTTCGGTAATTTTTTCAGTAGCGCGTTGTATCAATTGCTCTGAATATGTATCTACTGAAGACGTAGCTTCATCTAACACCAAAATACTTGGGTTGCTTACATAAGCACGTAGAAAAGCAATCAATTGTCGTTGGCCACTAGACAACATGGCACCCCGTTCTTTTACATTATATTGATAACCGCCAGGTAAACTTTCAATAAACTCATCTACTCCTATTTGTTTCGCAGCTTGCTCAATAGCCTCTGTAGTAACTGATTCATCTTTTAATGAAATATTGTTCGCAATAGTATCGGCAAAAAGAAAAACGTCTTGTAAAACTACAGCAATTTTAGTACGTAATGAAGCTAATTTATAGTCTTTGATATCGACTTCATCAACCAAAATACTTCCTGAATCTATTTCGTAAAAACGATTCAACAAATTAACAATGGTTGATTTGCCAGCACCTGTAGCACCAACAATGGCAACGGTTTCTCCTGCTTTTACATCAAAAGAAATGCCGTGTAACACCTCTTCATTCTCTAGATATCCAAATCGTACTTCAGAAAATTTGATATCACCTCGTACATCCTCTTTTACCAAAGTCCCTTTATCTTCAATAACACTCTCGGTATCTAATATTTTAAAAACCCTATTTGCAGCTACCATCCCCATTTGAAGGGTATTGAACTTATCGGCAATTTGCCGTAAGGGTCTAAATAATAGCTCAATAAGCATTATATAGGCGAAAACAGCTCCGAACTTATCTTCTGAGCCCTCTATATTTAAAACATTCTGAAGTCCGCCATACCACACTACAAGCCCTATAGCTATCGAAGAAACTATTTCAGCTATCGGAAAAAAGATAGAGTTGTACCAAACTGTTTTTAACCAGGCATTCTGATGTTTTTCATTGATTTTCCTAAACTTTTTACTTTCGATTTTTTCACGGGTAAAAAGTTGTACTATTTTCATACCGGTTATACGTTCTTGTACAAAAGAATTCAAGTTTGACACCTCTGCCCTAACCTCAATAAAAGCTACTTTCATTGCCTTTTGAAACAGTCTGGTAGCGATTACGATAACTGGCAAAATAGCAAAAACTATCAAAGCCAATCGCCAATTAATAACCAACATTACAATTGCAGCTACCGCCATCTTCAACACATCTGAAACAATAACAAAAAAGCCTTGACTAAAGATTTCTCCAATACGTTGCATATCGGCAACAGCTCGTGTTACCAATACACCGAGTGAAGAATTGTCAAAATATTTCATTCGAAAACCTAGCATGTGCTTGAAAAGGTTCATCCGAATATCTTTAATAACAGATTCGCCCAACCAATTTGCGTAATAATTGAACAACAACTGGCACACTACTTGACCAAAAAGCACACCCAACATGGCCAAAGTCAAAAACAATAATTTTTCTTCATTACTATTTTTAATGGCATCATCAATAACTTCACGAAGTATAAGTGGAGTTAATACTGCAAAACCGGATAAAAGGATAGCAGCAAGGGCTACTCCATAAAAAGTAAGTTTATAAGGGCGTGTATATGCCATTAATCGCTTAAACAAGCGCGTATCAAATGCTTCACCTAACTCTTTATCCATGTTTACCTATCCAATAATTTAAAAAGGGAATGCTACTTATTTCATTATAGGCGCCCTATATTTTTGGGATACAAAATCGATATCAAATATAATCCTTTTGCGGGTACTGAAGTGCCTGCTTTTCTTCGGTCTTTACTATTTATGATTGCCTTAACATCATCTACGCTACATTTACCCATTCCCACTTCTAAAAGTGTGCCCACAATAGCACGAACCATATTACGTAAAAAACGGTCTGCGGTTATTGTAAAGATTAAAACATCATCGGTTTTAGTCCAGAAAGCCTTTTTTATATCACATAAATAAGTATGGACATCAGTCTTTGTTTTTGAAAAACATTCAAAATCTTCATACTCCAATAGAATGGCGGCAGCTTGGTTCATTTTTTCAATATCCAAAGAATGCCTAACATAATGTGCAGCTTCAACTGTAAACGGATTTTTTTCTTGTGCAATCACATATTCATAGGTTCGGGCTACAGCATCAAAACGTGCATGTGCATCTTGATTTACTTCAAAAATATCTTGTACCGCAATATCATTGGGCAAAAGTGAATTCAACCTATAAACCAAGTCTTTTACATCTTCAATTTTGACAA
>QILY01000254.1 GCA_003232155.1 Maribacter sp. | reverse complement strand
AATTTATTCAATAGGGAAGAATTGTCCTTGATATCCTTTACCTTTTTTCCGGATAAAGCTTTATGCAATGTATATGTATATGGCGTAGTTGCACTTGAATACGTATTTATAAAATAAGTGAAATCAGCACTAAAATCAGCTGAATTCGTTCCTTCTGAAGCCGCTAAAGATTTTTTGTTTTTCCCGCTGCTATCTATGCTATAAATACCTCGATTAATAGAACCATTCTCTATAGATTGGTAATATACCTTATCTTTCTTCTGATCATAGCCATAGTATTTAGTTACTTCCCAGAGGCCTTTTGTTATCTGGTTCATTAATTTTCCATCTTCATTATAAAGATAAATATGGTTCCAACCATCTTTTTCACTCGTCCAGATAAAACTGTCATCGGCCAAAAATGTTAAGTTATCAGTTACATCAACATAGGCTGCGTCTTTTTCTTCCAACAAAAGCGAAACCGAATTGTTTTTAGCATTGACCGAATGTAATTTTAGGTTATCTTGATGACGATTGAGGGTTTGCACACTTAAATAGTTTGAATTATTCATCCATTTAATACGAGGAATATAATAGGGGTTTCCTAAATCTATTTTAGAAATATCACCAGATTCCACATCTAACATATGTAGGCTAACCTTAGCATTTTCTTCTCCTGCTTTAGGGTATTTAAAAACATTCTGTGTTTGATAAAGTTCAGAACCATATACATCCATAGAAAATTCAGGAACATTGGTTTCATCAAATCTTAAGAAAGCGATCTTTGTTCCATTAGAATTCCAATCAAAAGCCTTTACAAAGGCAAATTCTTCTTCATAAACCCAGTCTGTCACGCCATTTATGATGGTATTCTTTACGCCATCAATAGTAAGTTGTTTGGTCTCTTTTGACATCATATCAAAAATGTACAAGTTATTTTGAGACACATAAGCTACTTGTTTTCCATTTGGCGATAATGTAGGTTCTTGAATTTTTGTATCCGATATTTTGGTCAATTGTTTAGCTGTGACATCGTACACATAAAAAATACCTAAACTAGAATGCCTAAAAATACGCTCTTTCTCAGTAGCTAGAAGTATTTTGGATTCATCATCATTAAATTCATAAGAAGAAAAAGAGGGCATACCTTCCAAATCTGCTGAAGAAACAATTGTATTTACTTTTTTTTGGGTACTATATTCATATACATCTATACTTGAAGTACGGGCAGCACGATTAATATTAAGGATGGTATATTGAGTACCATTATTTAAAGAACGTAAGGCATCAAGGCCTTCAGTTCTAAATGCGCCCTGATAAATATCCTCAACCGTAATTTTGGCGTAGGTTGCAGTCAAAAACCCAATCATAAAAAGCAATAGAACATGTGATTTTTTCATATATCGATAAAAATTGTTTAAACCTGTCAAGTTTACTAATAATTACACAAAAACCCGCCATTTAAAATAAAAAATAAGCAAATTTTAACCTAAACAGGCTCCCTTATACCAATTACCATTTGAAATAATTGTTTTTCAAACTCACTTTAGTTTATTCTTATCTTTACATGATAAACCAAACAACCATATGATTGCGCCTATTCAAGGATTTTCCAAACTCACCAAAGAAGAGAAGATAAATTGGATTACCGACCATTATACGCATAATACCGAAGAAGCAAAAAAAATCATAAAAGGGTATTGGAACGCTGACCAAGATTTGCAAAAACTGCATGATGAGTTTATAGAAAATACGATTACCAACTACTACCTTCCTTTAGGTATTGCCCCTAATTTTTTAATCAACAACAAACTATATGCCATACCCATGGCCATTGAAGAAAGTTCTGTTGTGGCCGCTGCAAGTAAAACAGCAAAATTTTGGTTAGATCGAGGTGGGTTCAAAACTACAGTTCTGGGCACTGAGAAAATAGGTCAAGTACATTTTATGTTTTCAGGCGATGTTCAAAAACTACAAGCTTTCTTTACCCAAGTAAAACCAAGATTGATTTCAGAAGCAAAGGACATTACCAAAAATATGGAAAAGCGTGGTGGTGGCGTTTCGAATATCGAATTACGCAATCTTACTTCAAAATTACCCAACTACTTTCAATTACACTGTACTTTTGAGACCCTTGATGCCATGGGCGCAAATTTTATAAACTCATGTTTGGAAGAATTTTCGAAAACCTTTAGAAATGAGGCTAAGATTTTTTCTTTATTCTCTTCGGAAGAGAAGAATATAGAAATTGTTATGAGCATTCTAAGCAATTATGTGCCCAATTGCTTGGTTCGGGCAGAAGTGAGTTGTCCCGTTTCAGAATTAACGGATTCAGGAGACGATGCTCTCAAGTTTGCCGAAAAAATGGTACAGGCCATTGCTATTGCCAAAGTGGACCCCCATAGGGCAGTTACGCACAATAAAGGCGTAATGAACGGTATTGATGCCGTTATTTTAGCCACGGGAAACGATTTCAGAGCTGTTGAAGCCGGTGTACACGCCTATGCTGCTAAACAAGGTTCATATACAAGCTTAACCCATGCCACTATTGAGAACGGTCTTTTTAGATTATGGATTGAGGTACCATTGGCTCTCGGCACTGTAGGTGGTTTAACAAACCTGCACCCCCTTGTAAAATTGGCTTTAGAAATACTTCAAAAACCATCGGCCACCAAACTTATGGAAATTGTTGCCGTTGCCGGACTTGCACAGAATTTTGCTGCGGTGCGGTCTCTAGTTACCACAGGCATACAAGAAGGTCATATGAAAATGCATTTGTTGAATATACTCAATCAATTAGACGCCACAGAAAAAGAAAAACAGACACTGACCGAACATTTTAAAAAAAATACGGCTACCCATAGTGCCGTAGTTGAAGCTTTTGAAAATCTAAGAAAGTCATAATGACAAAAGAATTCTACAGTAACGGAAAATTATTGTTATCTGCAGAATATGCTGTTTTAGATGGGGCTCAAGCCTGGGCCGTGCCTACTAAATATGGACAATACTTACGTGTATCAAAAAATAACACTTCAAAATTATCATGGAAGAGCTTAGATGATAAAGGAAATATTTGGTTTGAAGGAATCTATGCTATTCAAAACCTCGATGGGATTTCTTCTTCAGATATAGAAACCTCAAAAGCCTTGCTTAAAATTCTTTCAGAGGTCAGGAGATTGAATCCTGATTTTTTAGTTGATTCCAACGGATGTGAAGTAGTGACTGAATTGACATTTCCTAAAAATTGGGGTCTAGGATCATCATCAACTTTAATTAATAATATAGCCCAATGGACCAACGTAAATGCCTACCAGTTACTTGAACAAACTTTTGGCGGCAGTGGCTATGATATCGCCTGTGCGCAATATGACAAACCTATTCTATACCATATCGATAAAGGAACCCCTACCGCTCAAGAAATAGATGGACAACTTGTTTTCAGTGATGCTTTGTTTTTTGTTTACCTCAATAGGAAGCAAAATAGTAGAGAGGAGAGGGCATTGCAGCCTATCGAAAAAGAGAAATCGATAAAACAATTCTTATTGAACAGATGAATCAGCTCACCAAAAAGATGATTACTTGCACTAAAATCAATGACTTTGAACAATTACTATCTCAACACGAGCAAGTACTATCTGAAGTTATGGACCTTCCTACTATTAAATCACAGCTGTTCCCGGATTATAAGGGTGCTATAAAAAGTTTAGGTGCATGGGGGGGCGATTTTATTTTAGTAACCGATGATGGTAGCGCAAAGAATTACTTCAAAAAAAAGGGATATCATACTATCATGCCTTTTAAAGAAATGGTGCTATAAGAATAAATACACTTTCTAGTGTGATGATTTGTAAAAAAGGTAACTAAAATTTTTATGCGATTTTTTCTTTAGGCAAGGCAGGGCGGAGCGTTAAGAAAATGTCTTGCAGACATTTTTAGTGAACGAGCCAGCTGGCGCGTTGGTAAAGCA
>QILY01000319.1 GCA_003232155.1 Maribacter sp. | reverse complement strand
GGAAAAGGAACTTTATATCGTGAAAATGGAGAAAAAGTAAGCGGAAAATGGAAAAACGACAAGCTGTACGGTAAAGTGAAGATTTGGAAAACTGATGGCACTTTTGAACAAGTAGTTTGGGATAGCGATAAATAATATAGAATATACATTTTATACTGATTAAAACCCTTAGCAATTTATTGATAGGGGTTTTTTATACTTTGTTTTTAAAATGACTCATTTTATAGTCAAATTGGTATTATTTGTAAACGAACCTGCTCATTATCTGAAATTATGTATTGATATACCAGTTAGTTCATTTAACCTGTAGGACATAGTATCGAAAAAAGAGTCAATATTACTGGTTTTTACTTCCATACCATTTGGCAATCGTATTTTCTGCGGGTTTATAACGTGGTGAAAAATCTAGGTTTTTGAGAGCATTTTCTTTAGTCGACCGCGTGTCCCACTGCCAAATATAGGTACCCTTGAACCAATCTTTATGCCATAAACTTTGAAATAAGGCCTCGTAGGCCATTTGTTGTGTTTTATCCGACTTTTTATTGGTAAGTCTACTAAAAGAAGAATCCCATTCCCAAGGTTTTATTGTAGCCGATTCGTCGCTTCTATAACCCACTTCTGTAAATAAGATAGGTTTATTGAATTTTTTTGATAATTTTTCTAATTCTATAATATGCCTTTCCCATCCTTTTTTGATAGTTGATAGCTCCGGATTTTTTTCTTCCGTTAACGGAAAATATGCTTGAATACCAATATAATCCATAGAAGCCCAAAATTCTGTCTGTTCAAAAACATCGTCCCAATTGGCGGCATAGGTGAGTTTGCCTTTGTAGATGGTTTTTATTTCTTTAATCAAAGAGAGCCAAGCATAAGGTTGCTGTTTTAGAGAGGTCTTTAATTCAGTGCCAACACATAATAGCTCTACTTTGGTCAATGCTGCTATTTTAGCATAATGGATCATGTTTTTTCGATACGATTCAAACCAGTTCGCCCATTCCGCATCTGTTTTAAAATTGACATTAGAACGCCACCCTTCGCTCATCCATAAATGAGGTTTTAAGTTTACGCGTATCCCTTTATCATGTAATTGTTTTATACTATTGATAAAAGATGAATCTCTTCTCGACCATTTTCCGACTTCTTCAGGTGTGGTCATTACTTTGGTCTGTTCACTTTTCTGGTAAAAGAAAGGCGTTACCGCTACCCATTCCACATTATTTCGTATTAAATCAGCAATGACTGTTTGGTTGTCCTTTTTCCAGCCAAAAACACTCATACCCCTATGTTTACCATCTATAGAATATAAATTTGTTGCATGACCTGTCTTGTTTTCTACTTCTATATTCCATGTATAAGCATACCCTTCGTTCATATTGGTGTTAATAACGAACGCATAGATTGAGAAAAGGAACAGAACAGGTAGTATAATGCGAAATGATGCATATCTCAGTGCAGTTTTCAATCCCTTTTCCTGATATGTTCTATGGGTATATCTAAAAATCAAGAATAGAAGATAGCATAGTAAGAAAATACCATGCGCAATCAATTGAAAAGTCGTAGAAGCCAATAGTTCATGTAAAAAAACTAAAGCATTGGTAATTGATGTCCCATTATTAAGGCTTAAAACGAGAAAAATAACAATAATCAAAACCCATGTAAAACCATAGATTTTTAAAAGGGCAAGAATTTCTTTTTTTCTCATGATACATTCTTTTTTAAAGCACTTCCAATAATTGTTTCTGAATATAGTCAAGTATCAGCATCCAGTTCATTTTCAATACCAAAGATGCCGTAGGTACATTATCATCTTGAATAGCAGAGATAATAGCATCATGTTGATTGTCAGATTTTGAATATAGGAGGTCATCGGACATAAATTCCCTTTCATAAAAAAAGATGCGGATTTTTAAATCTTCTAAAATTTGCTGTGCCAATTCATTTTCATAATTCTGGGTCAACAACCGATGGAATTCAAGTTTTGCATTGATTCTCGCGATAGTGTCTTCAGCATTTTTAAAAACAATTTGCTGCGCTATAAGGGATGTAATTGCGTTATCATCAAAAGTGGAGTTCTCAATGGCCATTACTTCTAATTCAGCAACCAAATCATATAGGTCTTTTGCCTCTTTCAAGCTTAAATCTGATATAATAAAACCCCGATTGGGTATAGCGGTTATAATTCGCGATTGCTGTAATTGGGTAAGTGCTTCACGAATAGGTGTAACGCTAACAGCTAACTTACGGGCCAAAGCAGCAAGATTGATCGTTTGCCCTTCTTGCAAATTTCCTTGCTTCATTTCACCTAAAAGATGTTCCCTAACTTGATCTCTAAAAATAATTTTTGATATCATAATTCAAATATAATGTATCGTATACGATGAACTCGTTTAAACTTTTTGTTTGGAACCGAAAATATTCGCTTTTGTGCTCATATGAAGTCATTGAAGTCATTTTTTATTAGCATAGCATAGCTACGGTAGTCAAAAATGGCAAAATATGAGTGCAAAATGGAATATTTGCAGGTAAAAGAAAAACTTTAAACGAGTTCGATATTAAAACTAATAAATGCTGCCATTATTACTATCAAAACTAAATTTGATGTGATGAACTCGTCTTGAGTTTTTGTTTGGAACCGAGAATTATGGCTTTTGTGCCGTAATGAAGTTATTTTTTAATTGGATAGCCATAGCTATGGGATTCAAAAATGGCAAAATTAGGGTGCAAAATGTATAATTAGCAGGTAAAACAAAAACTCAAGACGAGTTCAATATTTTATTCGAATAATAAATAAATAAGAGGGGAGTATAGAAATATATGACAAACTACTTGTTTCTAAATGAGTGCAAACCTATCTTTGTCCATTATTCACCAATAAAATTAGTTTAAAGTACATGGCTAGAGCTCAAGAAACTTACGGGAAAAAAGAACGAGAAAAAAAACGTTTAAAAAAGCGTGAGGAAAAAGCAAAAAAGAAAGCTGAACGCCAAGCTAATGCTACATCAGGTGGTTCATTAGAAGATATGTTGGTTTATGTTGATGAAAATGGACATTTTACTGACACTCCGCCAGATCCTACCAAAAAGGTGAAAGTTGATGCTGAAAGTATTGTACTCGGGATTCCCAAAAAAGAAGAACAGGAAGAAGAAGATCCAATTAGAAATGGAAAAGTATCATTTTTTGATGATACAAAAGGTTTTGGTTTTATTCTAGATACTGAAAACCAAGAGAAATACTTTGTTCATGTAAGCGGGCTCATTGATGAAATTGCAGAAAGCGATAAAGTTACTTTTGAATTGGAAAGAGGTATGAAAGGTATGAATGCCGTTCGAGTTAAGAAAGTATAGTTTTAGATAAAAATTATAAAAAAGAGATTTTACCATTGTGGTGAAATCTCTTTTTTATGTTTAAAATGCTAGAAGTCAAATGATCTGAAAAGTGAAAAGTGAAAAGTGAAAAGTGAAAAGTGAAAAGTGAAAAGTGAAAAGTGAAAAGTGAATGAGTTTGAATGAGTTTGAATGAGTTTGAATGAGTTTGAATGAGTTTGAATGAGTCATTTTATAGTCATAATGGTATTAGAACCTCATAACGAAGTTCTAAATGCATAATCCGGGTTAAAAAGCTAAGGCTTGCGTTTTCAAACCCTCCGCTTTTTGGCAGGGCCAAAAACCACCTCCCTTTTTCTAAAGGGAGGAGCCCATGAAAAAAAGAACAATTACACACTAAAAAGGAACTTTCCGGTTTCAGAAAAGAATTTCGTAAAAACCCCGTTCCTACAGAAGCATTTTTATGGCATTTGAGGACTTTCAATCTGTAATAAAGGGTAGTTTTAATCCTCCCTTTAGAAAAAGGGAGGTGTCCAACTTTGTTGGGCGGAGGGTTTGAAAGCCCGAGCCAAAGTCCGTTCGCCCAATCCCCGAGTTTTGAAGCGAAGGCCTGCGTTTTCAAACCCTCCGCTTTTTGGCCAAGCCAAAAACCACTTCCCTTTTTCTAAAGGGAGGAGCCCATAAAAAAGAACAGTTACATACTAAAAAGGAACTTTCAGAGTTCAGAAAGGAATTTCATAAAAACCCCGTTCCCACAGAAGCATTTTTATAGTATTTGATAATTTTCAATCTGTACTGCAAGAAAATATAAAGTAGTCCCAAGCTTTATTCTTTATTCAACTCTTCCAACAACTTATCGTAAGTTTCAATCTGA
>QILY01000310.1 GCA_003232155.1 Maribacter sp. | reverse complement strand
ACCACAAGTACCATTGTTCTTGCATCCTTTTGGTTGTCCGTCTTTACCAGTTGAACAACTGCTACAACCCATATTTTATATCTTGGTTTGGCAAAACCGAACGGTTTTATCCAAAAAAGGTTCATACTAAACTTAAACGTAAAGATAGTATAATTTGTGATGGGAAGAAACTGCCCCATGGGCAGTAGCAGTTTTCAGTATGCAAGTAAAATTCAAATTCTAGAAAAACGATCTAGGGAGTTATTGCGCTGTAATTTTTCAGTTTCAGTTTTTCTGCCAACTGCTACTGAGTACTACTTACTTTTTATACTTCAAGACCTCTTTTCCTCTTCTGAGTTTTTTTTGCTCTTCAAAAGGCAGGTTGTGAATTTCTTGGCATTCGGTCGAACAACAATTATCCATCTGTTTTGCGCATTCCTGACATTGTATAAACAAAAGATGGCAGGCTTCATTAGCGCAATTTTCATGAGTGTCGTAAAGTTTTCCACATTGATGGCAATTGGCAATGATATCATCAGTAATACGTTCACCGCGCCTATGATCAAACACAAAATTCTTTCCCAAAAATTTGTTCTCCAATTTTTTGTTTTCCACTTGCCGAGCGTACTCAATGATCCCCCCTTCTAACTGGTATACTTGTTTAAAACCTTTGTGTTTGTAGTAGGCACTCGCCTTTTCACAACGTATGCCACCTGTGCAGTACATGACTAATTTTTTATCCTCCTTATGATCTTCCAAATCTTTTTCTATGATATCTAAAGAATCGCGAAAGGTATCCACATCAGGGGTAATAGCGTTTTTAAAGTGACCTATTTCACTTTCATAGTGGTTACGCATATCAACCAGAACTGTAGCAGGGTCTTCAATAAGTGCATTGAATTGCTCTGCCCCAACATGAATTCCTTTATTGGTGACATCAAAAGTTTCGTCATTCAAACCATCAGCGACAATTTTCTTTCGAACTTTTACCTTAAGCTTCAAGAACGATTTATTGTCTTGTTCTATAGCGATATTTAAACGCACATTTTCCAGAAAAGAAATACTGCTTAAATGCAATTTAAAGGCTTCGAAATTTTCAGCAGGAACTGATAATTGAGCATTAACACCTTCATGGGCAACATAAATCCGACCCAAAACATCAAGGTCGTTCCATTGAATAAAAAGGTGATTTCGAAAAATTGAAGTATTACCTATGTGTGCATATTTGTAGAAAGAGATGGTAAGGCGTTCTTGCCCAGCTTCTTCAATAAGGGCTACTCTTTCTTTTGCACTTAATGTATTGTACAGTTGCATACTATACCAATAGTTTTAAGTTTAAAGAATGATATTCAAGTGCAAAAATACATAATTCATGCTTTTGGTATACTAAAAAAAGGCTTCAATATTAATTTGAAGCCCTTTATTGACCATTCCATTTTATTCTTCTTCACAGCATTATTTCAGAAACGCAAAAAGGAATTGATCACCATTGCCGTTGCCTAAGAGAACAACGAACTATATATTGAGTTAGCGTAACCTTTTAGGTTAGATGCATCATTTCTAAAAAGGTTGCGTTGCGGATTGTAACAAACGAAAAGAAATGCTAATTTAGCATCCCTAATACAAGAAAAAATGAGCTCGGAAAAAGATGCAAAATTAAAAGCCCTAAAACTAACATTAGACAAATTAGACAAAACCTACGGTAAAGGCGCCGTCATGAAAATGGGGGATAGAGTTATTGAAGATGTAGAGGTAATACCATCAGGTTCTTTAGGTCTAGATATTGCGTTAGGCGTTGGAGGATATCCTCGTGGAAGAGTCGTTGAAATTTACGGTCCTGAATCTTCAGGAAAGACCACACTAACGTTACATGCAATCGCAGAAGCTCAAAAACAGGGTGGCATTGCAGCCTTTATTGATGCAGAACACGCTTTTGACCGCTTTTATGCTGAAAAATTAGGTGTAGATATTGATAATCTTATTATTTCACAACCCGATAACGGAGAGCAAGGATTGGAGATTGCCGATAATTTAATTCGTTCGGGAGCTATTGATATTGTAGTTATTGATTCTGTTGCCGCTCTAACACCAAAAAGTGAGATAGAAGGCGAAATGGGAGATTCTAAGATGGGACTCCATGCACGACTAATGTCGCAAGCCTTACGAAAATTAACAGGTTCTATTAGTAAGACCAACTGTACCGTAATGTTCATTAACCAATTACGTGAAAAAATAGGGATAGTCTTCGGAAACCCCGAAACTACTACAGGTGGTAACGCCCTTAAATTTTATGCATCTGTTCGTATTGATATCAGAAGATCTACCCAAATAAAAAATATTGATGGGGTGGTACAGGGTAACAAGACCAGGGTAAAAATTGTAAAGAACAAAGTAGCACCGCCTTTTAGAACTACAGAATTCGATATCATGTACGGTGAAGGTATTTCTAAAGTAGGTGAAATTATAGATTTGGGTGTGGAATATGAAATCATAAAAAAGAGCGGTTCTTGGTTCAGTTATGGTGATACCAAACTAGGTCAGGGTCGCGATGCTGTAAAAGCACTTCTTTTAGACAACCCAGAACTTTTTGATGAATTAGAAGGCAAAAT
>QILY01000192.1 GCA_003232155.1 Maribacter sp. | reverse complement strand
TGGAGCTCTGTACACACGGTAATCAATAAAGATAAGTTCTGGGAAGTTATTGATGAGCTAAAACAAGCTGGCGCAGAGGGAATCCTAGTTTGTTCCATTGAAAAAATGGTGTTATAATGCAAAAAATATACAGCCCAAAAAGAGAAGATTGGAAATCCATTTTAAAACGGCCTACACAAACTATTGCCGATATTGAGGATACTGTAAATGCTATTTTCAAAGATGTGCAAACGGGTGGTGACGCTGTTTTAAGAAAGTATACGGAACAATTTGACGGGGTTTCATTGGGTGAGCTATTAGTTTCAACTTCTGAAGTTGAAGAAGCAAAAGCCTTAGTTTCAAAAGAATTGAAGGCGGCCATTCAATTGGCAAAGACAAATATTGAAATTTTTCATAAAGCTCAAAAAACGGATAGAGTAGAAGTAGAGACTGCAAAGGGAGTGAAATGTTGGCAGGAAAAAAGACCCATTCAAAAAGTGGGGCTTTATATTCCAGGCGGAACAGCCCCTTTGTTCTCAACTATTTTAATGTTAGCTGTACCTGCGAATATTGCTGGGTGCAATGATATTATATTGTGTACGCCTCCGAATGGAGAAGGAAAAATCAACCCCGCTATTTTATATACCGCTGCTTTATGCGGAGTTACCCAAATTTTCAAAGTAGGTGGTATTCAAGCTATCGCAGGTATGACATTTGGTACCGAAAGCATTCCAGAGGTCTATAAAATATTTGGTCCGGGCAATCAATATGTTACCGTTGCCAAACAGCTTGCAACAAAATACGGAGTGGCTATTGATATGCCAGCTGGCCCGAGCGAATTGCTGGTTGTCGCAGATGATACTGCGGATGCAGCTTTTGTAGCTTCCGATTTATTGAGCCAAGCAGAACATGGGGCCGATAGCCAAGTGATTTTAGTATCAACTTCAAAGGGTTTTATTTTAGAAGTTGAGAAAGAAATAACAAAACAGGTCTGTGACCTGCCTCGCAAAAAAATTGCTCAAAAAGCCATAGGTAACAGTAAACTGATCTATGTTGAAGACGACCAAACAGCCATTGATTTAATCAATGAATATGGTCCCGAACATTATATAGTTTGTGTTGAAAACGAAGATTTTTATTTGGATAACACCTTTAATGCAGGTTCTGTTTTTATTGGGAATTATACGCCCGAAAGTGCTGGGGATTATGCATCGGGCACCAATCATACCTTACCAACCAACGGATACGCAAAACAGTACAGCGGTGTAAACTTAGACAGTTTTATGAAGAGTATGACCTTTCAGAAGATTTCAAAAGAAGGAATACAAGAAATAGGAAGTGCAATAGAAATCATGGCAGAAGCAGAAGGTTTACAAGCGCATAAAAATGCAGTAACCTTAAGACTAAACAAATTGAAGAAAACTAAAAAATGAATTAAAATAGTCCTCCCCTTTTTTCAAGGGGAGGTGCCGATAGGCGGAGGGGTTTTGGTGAAGCTCTCGAAAAGTTTAACCAATAGCGCTCCTAGGTCACCCCCCCGACCCCTCCTTGAAAAAAGGAAGAACCAAAAGAAATTAAAAATGAGTTTCAACTTAAATAACATAACCAGAGAAAATGTAAAAGGCCTAAAGCCGTATTCCTCTGCGCGTGATGAATACATATCAGATGGTTCTGAAATGGTATTTTTAGATGCCAATGAGAATCCCTATGAAAATGGGGTGAATCGTTATCCCGACCCGCAACAACGAAGCTTAAAGACGGTTTTAGCAAATCAAAAAGGAGTTGATACGGAAAATATCCTTTTGGGAAATGGCAGTGACGAAGTATTAGACCTACTATTTCGAGCCTTTTGTGAACCAAAAGAAGATAATATCATAAGCCTTCCTCCAACGTATGGAATGTACAAAGTGCTCTCAGGTATCAACAATATAGAAAATCGAGAAGTTTTATTGACAGATGATTTTCAACCTAATGTAGAAGAGATATTAAAAGTGGTAGATGCTAATTCTAAGATGCTTTTTATTTGTTCCCCTAATAATCCAACTGGTAATAGTATCTCGGTATCAAATAGTACTCGATTATTAAAAGCTTTTAGTGGCTTAGTAGTTATTGATGAGGCTTACATCGATTTTTCACCACACGAAAGTTGGGTGTCAAAACTTTCAGAATTTAAAAATTTGATAATTACACAAACATTATCGAATGGCAGGAATTCGATTGGGAATTTGTATCGCTTCCAAAGAGATCATATCCGTTTTAAACAAAATCAAGCCGCCCTACAATATTAATGGATTAACGCAATTAAAGGCATTAGAACGTGTCTTGGCTACTACAACTGTAGCTGAAGAGGTAGCTGATATTTTAGATGAAAGAAACAAACTTGTTCAAGCGTTGGAAGAAGTTTCTTTTGTTGATATAATCTATCCTACCGATGCTAATTTTGTTTTAGTGAAAGTTGATGATGCCAACAAACGGTACACTCAGTTATTAGAAAAGGGAATTGTAATTCGCAATCAAAGCACGCAACCTTTATGTGAAAATACATGAAAATACATTGCGATTTACAGTTGGAACTCCTGAAGAAAACGAAAAATTGATAGAAGTTTTAAAAAGTTTGAATTAACCCGCATTATTCACGGGTTTTCGTTATGAAAAGCAAAAGTACCAACCTGCCTGCCGGCAAAGGCAGGTAGAATTGGGAAGCGCAGAGGTTTTTTAGAGAAAGAATTGTAGCCCAATTTTGAGCTGAACAAATTTCGAGCATTTTCAATTATAGCAGGTAGTTTGGCTTTGGAATAGAATATCCGTGAATAATGCGGGTTAAACCAACTGTCACCCTGAACGCAGTCGAAGACTTGCAGCTAAGGATGACGAATTTAGATATTACATGAAAAAAGTCCTTTTTATTGATAGAGACGGCACCATTATCAAAGAAACCGTTGATGAACAGATAGATGCGTTTGAAAAAATGATATTCTATCCGAAAGTCTTTACTTTTTTAGGAAAGATTGCCAAGGAGCTAGACTATGAATTGGTGATGATAACCAATCAAGATGGTTTAGGAACAGATGTTTTTCCTGAAGATACCTTTTGGCCGGTCCATAATTTTATTTTGAAGTCGTTTGAGAATGAAGGAGTTGTTTTTGATAAGGTATTTTTAGATAGAACTTTTCCTGATGAGAATGCAGATACTAGAAAACCAGGAACGGGATTACTGACCGAGTATTTTTCTGAAACCTATGATTTAGCAAATTCCTTTGTAATAGGCGATAGGCTAACAGATATTGAACTGGCGAAAAATTTAGGGGCAAAAGGGATTTTTATAAATGATAATACAAACTTGGGAACTGGAGAAATTACAGTTAAGAGAGATGAATTAGATCCTATAATTGCTTTGGAAAGTAACGATTGGGAAAAAATATACGAGTTCCTGAAATTAAACGATAGAACGGCAGAAATTACTAGAAAAACTAACGAGACAGATATTTTTATCAAATTAAACCTTGATGGTACCGGTAAAAGTAATATTAAAACAGGATTGGCTTTTTTTGATCATATGCTAGACCAATTGGCACGACACGGACAAATGGATCTAGAGATAAAGGTAAACGGTGATTTAGAAGTAGATGAACACCATACCATAGA
>QILY01000187.1 GCA_003232155.1 Maribacter sp. | reverse complement strand
TATCATGTGGGGTATCAAAAGCTGATTTTCTAGAGGAGGAAGCTCCAAGATTAGAAAAATGGCTCAATAAAAATATGCATGGAGAAATGGGGTATATGGAAAACCATTTCGATAAACGTTTAGATCCCAAATTATTGGTTGACGGTGCCAAATCTGTTATTTCATTATTGCTAAATTATTATCCTGAGGAAACACAGAATGAAAATACGTTCAAGATTTCCAAGTATGCTTATGGTAATGATTATCACCATGTCATTAAATCGAAATTAAGACAACTTCAAAATTTCATATCAGAAGAAATAGGAGAAGTGAACGGTCGCGCCTTTGTAGATTCTGCCCCTGTTTTAGACAAAGCGTGGGCCGCCAAAAGTGGACTCGGTTGGATTGGCAAACACAGTAACTTACTTACCCAACAAGTAGGTTCGTTCTACTTTATTGCTGAACTGATTGTTGATTTAGAACTTGAGTACGACCATGCAGTAACTGACCATTGTGGCACCTGCACCGCCTGTATTGATGCCTGCCCCACAGAGGCAATTGTAGAGCCCTATGTGGTAGACGGAAGCAAGTGTATATCCTATTTTACCATTGAATTAAAGAATGAAATACCCAATGAGTTTCAAGGCATGTTCGATGATTGGATGTTTGGTTGTGATGTTTGTCAAGATGTGTGCCCGTGGAATAAGTTTTCAAAACCACATCGAGAACCTCTTTTTAATCCGCATCCGGAATTACTTTCAATGACCAAAAAAGATTGGAAAGAAATTACAGAAGATGTTTTTAAAAAAATATTTCAAAAATCTGCAGTAAAACGCACTAAGTTTTCTGGTTTGGAACGGAATATTAAGTTTCTTGAATGATATACTCGTGCCAAATGGAAATTCGAGAGAATCAAGGCAGGTTTTTTTTCTCATGTCTTGCGGACATTTTTAGCGAACGAGCCAGTTGGCGCATTGGCAAAGCATAGCCTGAGCTACGGCGATAAATTTTAACGAAGGTATGGGAGAAAAGACCAAGTAGAAATTTCGAGTTTCCATTTGGCAGGAGTATAGATAAATGTCTCTATGGAATTGATTTTCTAATGCAGAGTTCAGGTTTAAGATAGTACTTTTTGAAATCATATTTGGCAATCCCCTTAAGGGTGAGTATTATAATCAAATAGTTTAACTATAACGTTTTCGTAATATTTACAAGTTCTTTTCATATTAAGTTTTAGCTAAGCAAGCTTTAAAATGCTATATTGTTTAACAGATTTTACCACCAAACTTTGAGATATTATGAAAATAAATAAACCTAAATTAAATTTTTGGCAAATATTCAACATGAATGTTGGTTTTTTAGGCATTCAATATAGTTTTGGGTTGCAGCAAACTGCCATAAACCCAATATTTTTA
The DNA here is from genome assembly GCA_003232155.1 of Maribacter sp. Classification (GTDB taxonomy): domain Bacteria; phylum Bacteroidota; class Bacteroidia; order Flavobacteriales; family Flavobacteriaceae; genus Maribacter_C. The sequence goes on along the minus strand of QILY01000187.1, from coordinate 1,811 downwards.
TACTTAGGAGCACCTGAAGACATGCTACCTATTTTAAATATTGCAGGTCCAGTTACAGGCTTAATAGTCCAACCCATAATAGGAGCTATGTCTGACAAAACATGGTCGTCACGATGGGGTAGGCGTAAACCCTATTTTTTGATTGGGGCCATTATTGGTAGTATATGTTTATTTGCGTTTCCGACGAGTCCGGTACTATGGTTTGCTGTTGGGCTATTATGGATTCTTGATGTTGGAAACAATATGGCCATGGAGCCTTATAGAGCATTTGTTGGGGATAAACTTCCTGAAAAACAATTAAGTCTTGGCTATCAAATGCAGAGCTTGTTTGTTGGGGCCGGAATTCTTTTGGCAAATGGTTCCATCGTGTTATTTCAATATTTATTTGGTGGTGATTCTATTGAAGTTACCGGTGAAATTCCTCAATGGTTATATTATTCATTTTATATAGGCGGAATTTTATCAATTACAACCATTTTATGGTCGGTTTTTAAAACACCTGAAATTCCACCATCAGATGAAGAACTAGCAGAAATCAATCATGGTAAAAGTCTACCCTTGGGCCAACGGATTGCAAAGCCTTTTGTAGAAATCGGTACTGCTATCAAGGAAATGCCTCCATTTATGTGGAAGATTGCTGCTGTTTATCTTTTTCAATGGTATGCACTATTTGTCTACTGGCAATATATTACTCCTTTGTTCAAACTGACCCTAGGCTATTCCACCTCAGAAGCTGCTTCACAGTCTGCCCAAATGAATTTGACTTATAATATAGTTACAATGGTTGTCGCTCTCGCACTTGTTCCCCTTACTTTGAAATATGGAGGAAAAAAAATATACGCCTTGAGCCTTGTAGGTACTAGTTTGGCCCTCTTTGCCATACCTTATATAAGTGACCCTCTTTTAGTTTTAGCACCAATGGTACTGTTCGGAGTTGGTTGGGCAGCCATGATGGGTATACCATACACCATGGTTTCGAAAGTAGTGCCACAAGATCGACGTGGTGTTTATATGGGAATATTGAATATGATGATTGTAATTCCAATGGGAATTGAAACACTGACCTTTGGCCCTGTTTATAAATATTTGTTAGGAGGTAATGCTATTAATGCTATTCTGTTCGCTGGCGTGTTTTTTATAATATCAGCAGTTCTTGCTATGCGTTTGAATATATCTGAAAAGTAAATCTCATGAAAAACACTTAAATAAAAATAGCACTCTTTCTTAATTATTTTGTTTTGCCATCTTATTGAATAATGCGGGTTAAAGCTGTTTTAGGGTCGGAATAGATTTTCTAATGCATAATCCGGGTTTAAAGAAAACCTATTAGTTAGTTCATTCTGCATTAACCTATATGGTATTTCATATACAACCATAGAAGAATAGAATTATATTTGTGGCTTATTTAAACCAAATTGCATGAGCAAACAGAAGAACAGACGTGAAGCATTGATCTACCATGCGAAACCACAACCTGGTAAAATAAAAATAGTTCCTACAAAACCATATTCTACGCAACGTGATTTAGCATTGGCGTATTCTCCTGGAGTAGCTGAGCCTTGTTTAGAGATTGCAAAAGATAAAGACAACGCTTATAAATATACCTCTAAAGGTAACTTAGTGGCCGTTATCTCAAACGGCACTGCTGTTTTGGGTCTGGGTAATATTGGCCCAGAAGCTTCAAAGCCTGTGATGGAAGGAAAAAGTTTGCTGTTCAAAATTTTTGCCGATATCGATGGAATGGATATAGAAGTGGATACAGAAGATGTTGACAAATTTGTTGAAACGGTAAAAATGATCGCGCCAACTTT
>QILY01000091.1 GCA_003232155.1 Maribacter sp. | reverse complement strand
GCTTTATTACATGATATTGGCAAAGCGCCCACAAAAAAATTCCATAAAAAAATAGGGTGGACCTTTCACGGTCATGAGTTTGTAGGCGCTAAAATGGTTTATAAACTCTTCAAACGTTTACGTATGCCCTTGAACGATAAAATGAAATTTGTTCAAAAAATGGTATTGATGAGTTCTAGACCCATAGTCCTAGCTGAAGAGTATGCAACAGATTCAGCAGTCAGAAGGTTGGTTTTTGATGCCGGGGATAGTGTAGATGACCTGATGACGCTCTGTGAAGCAGATATCACAACTAAAAACCCAAAGAAGCAAAAAAAATATAAGAACAATTTTAAAATAGTCCGCCAAAAAATTGAAGAAGTTGAAGAACGAGACCATGTACGTAACTTTCAACCTCCAGTAACTGGTGAAGAGATAATGAAAACCTTTAATCTAAAACCTTCAAAAGAAATTGGCATTATTAAAGATGCTATAAAAGAAGCTATTCTAGAAGGGGAAATCCCTAATGAACATGAAGCTGCAAAAGAGTTTATGCTTCAGAAAGGAAAAGAGTTGGGACTACATATACATTAAATAGATGATGTTTCTAACTCCATCAATTTAGGTACAATAAACAAATAATGAAAAAGGATAAATATGTAATTAATTGGCTATTAGTAGGGTGCTTTCTCATATTCATTATGGTTTTGGTAGGCGGAATTACCAGACTAACCCATTCCGGGCTTTCCATTTCCAATTATAAACTTATTAGCGGTACAATACCACCTATCGGTGAAGAAGAATGGAAAGAAGCTTTTGAACTGTATAAAAAATATCCTGAATATCAAAAGCTTAATAATCACTTTAATCTTTCCGATTTTAAGTCCATTTATTTTTGGGAATGGCTACATCGCGTAATAGGAAGGTTTATTGGAATAGTTTTTATAATTCCTTTTCTATTCTTTCTATTAAAAAAATCTCTTTCAAAAGCCACAATCAAGAAATGCATACTCTTATTAATAATGGGCGCTTTTCAAGGTTTTCTTGGATGGTATATGGTAAAGAGCGGTTTGATCAATAGACCTGACGTTTCGCATTACAGATTGGCAGCTCACCTGACAACTGCATTTTTAACCTTTGCATACAGTTTATGGGTTGCTTTGGATTTAAAATTTCCATCTAAAAAACAAGTAGATATTCGTTTAAGGAACTTACTTCGGATTATACTAATTTTCCTTATAATCCAAATTATATGGGGAGCTTTCGTTGCTGGTTTGGATGCAGGCTTTATCCACAACCATTGGCCATTAATGAGCGAAGGAAAATTGATTCATGAAACGGTTTATATAGAACAAACCCCCTTTTTGAAAAATTTTATTGAAGGTAGAAGCGGAGTGCAGTTCATACATCGCTATTTAGCCTATATAGTTGTTGGCCTTATTACCTTTTTGTGGTATACAACAAAAAATAAAAAACTGACCAAGTTACAAAATAGAGGTGTGCAATCTTTACTAATACTTGTATCGCTTCAATTTATACTGGGAGTTCTCACCTTAGTTTTAGCAGTACCCATTTGGCTCGGAATTGCACATCAAGTAGTTGCTTTCTTTCTTTTAGCAGCATTGACGTTTACCCTACATCGATTCTCAAAATAGAACTTAATATTGTAACTTTGTCGACCCGCAAAAAAGTAAGGCTAATGATTTATAAAGTTCGAATAATCTTAGATGCCAAGGAAGATATCTTTAGAGATATTGAAATTGATGCTAGTAATTCTATGGAAGAATTCCATAATTCGATTTCGCAATCTTTTGGCTTTTTAGGAAATGAAATGGCCTCTTTTTATACCTGTGATGAAGAATGGAAGCAGGATGAGGAAATTGCCCTTTTTGATGTGAGCGAAAATGGTTTTGCTGTACGTTTGATGAACGAAAATTTTTTAGAAGATGTTTTAACCAAAAAAACACCTAAGCTCATATATGTATATGATTTTTTAAATATGTGGACGTTCTTTGTTGAGTTGGCCGATATTGTAGAAAATGAACCGGGTATTTCTTACCCAAATGTGTTGTTCAGTTTTGGCGAATTGCCTGAAAACCCACCTGAAAAGAATTTTGAAGCTGACCCAAATTTTGATTTAAACGATACGCTTGACAATTACGAAGATTTAGATTTTGATGAAAACTGGAATTAGAAATACTTTATAGTAAGTCAGGTTTTTTCTAAATGAACTCGTCTTGAGTTTTTGTTTGGAACCGAGAATTTTTAATTGCATAGCCATAGCTATGGGATTCAAAAATGGCAAAATTAGGGTGCAAAATGTATAATTAGCAGGTAAAACAAAAACTCAAGACGAGTTCAACTCATAATCAAATAAACACATCAACTTTTTTCAACTCATAAACTTTTTAGAACCCCATGATCAACCTCTATTCTACCCAAATTGAAAGTATATCCCTTCATCGTATAGGGAATAAAAATAAAGGGGACGGTGCTTTTTTATCAACAGAACCTTTCTCTTTAAATGATGAAACAACCGGTTTATTGAAAGAATATTTTTTTAAGCCTTTTCGAGAAAAAGAGGAGAATTATTTCAAATTTTCCAATGAAGTTGATGTTGAGTTCAACGAAATATATAAAATAGTATCAGAAATCTTTGCTGACCCTTCATCATGTCATTTGAATTCGAAAAAAATTGCAACACACTTATTTGAGCAATCCAATCATCCACATATAAAAAGTGGAGAAGTATACGTTGCCCATTTAACCAATTTACTTTTAGATAATGTAAAAGTAGAAGCTATTGGCATTTTCAAAAGTGAGTTAAAACATGATTTTCTTCAAATTGAAGAAAAAGGAAGCAACCTTGATATTGTTATACAACAAGGCATCAATATTAATAAATTAGATAAAGGATGTCTTATTTTCAATACAGATAGAGAAGAAGGCTATAAAGTGCTTTCAGTAGATAGCAACCGGTATGATGCAAAGTATTGGTTAGAGAGTTTCTTGGGTGTTGAACCTTTATCAGATGATAATTTTAAAACCAAAAACTATCTGAAGTTTTGCCAAAATTTTGCTAAAGACGTGGTATTACCAGCTGAAGACAAACAACAAGAAGTTTTGTTTATGAACAGGGCGGTGAACCATTTTGCCAAAAATGATTCTTTTGAAGAAAGTAACTTCTTGACCGAAGTGATGGAAAACCCAGAACTGATTCCTGAGTTCAAACACTACAAAGTTGAAAAAGGCCCTAAGTACAGTATTGAAGATGTATCAAACTTCGATATTGCCAATAAAGCGGTTTCTGATGCTCGAAAAAAGATAAAAAACGTTATCAGTCTTGATACTAACATTCAAATTAAAATGGATTTCATCAATCCTGAATCTGCAGAAAAATTTATCGAAAAAGGTTGGGATGAAGAGCGTCAAATGTACTACTACCTAGTTTATTTCAATAAAGAGCAGAAGAGTTAGTATTCAGTTGACAGTGACAGTTAGTAGCAAGGATTATAGCAAAAAAAGCTTTCTATACTCCTAACCTAATCAACTCATAAACTTTTATGAACTTGGGCTTGAACTTGAATTTTTTATAGTTTAAACTTGCTCTCAATAATCTGTTTCATACTAACATCTTCATAATTACGTTTCACAAAATCTAGCCCTAGGGTTAAAATCTCGCCCATAGTTTTACATTGGCGAAACTTCATATCAAGAATATAATCATATATTTCTTCTCGCAAGACTTGAATATGGTTATCTAAAGAAATATGGTCTTCTCTACAAATAGCGATTAGCTGTTCAATTCTGTCTTCAGAACTGATAATACGCTTTGCAACAATAGAACGCTCTTCAATCTTGTACTGATCTACAGAAGTTTTTTGTAATTTTTCACGAACGAGCTCTACCATTAAATAATTTTCTTTAAAAAATTGTGGCCGGTATACTTTTAATTTGCCTTCAAAACATTGTTGGTCAAAATCAATAGCGCGTATCTTATAAACTACATGGTCAAAATCATGT
>QILY01000193.1 GCA_003232155.1 Maribacter sp. | reverse complement strand
GGCTTCTATCGAATGAAAGGGAAAGTAGTCACCGATTTTGGTTATCCTATGGTGGAAGTGAATTTTATGGAAAAAATACCGATGGTGGATAAGTATGCGGGGCAGGGAGGTGGAAAGAAGGTTGATCAATTGGAATACGCAAAAAAATGAGGACACCTATGCTAAAGATTCGGTGGTCAAAGAAGCTTCGAGTGACTTACTAAATTCGTGTCACCACCAGCTTATTGAAATAATCTCCCCCAAAATTTAAATAAAAATACAGAGGAAATAATGGCAACCATTGAAAGTGAAACAGCCATAACTATCTCTCCGTATAAAAAATAACCTATTGAAAAAAGAACGCTGAATACCGAAATACTACCCAAACTCATACAAAGCAATCCCATGGGAACGTCCCAATCGGAGTCAACTTCATTTTTGGCTACAATTCCTTTTTTTACAGCATTCTCCATTACTTTTTTCCAACCTGGACCTCCTGGTCTGACTTTTTGATAAAAACTTATTAATGTTTTCTCATCACTTGGCTTTGTAGCCAATGTAACAATCAGCCAAACAATTGTGGTAAGAAATACCACAAGAACGAATTTTAACGAATCCCATAGACCATGGTCCATTTCAATTCCAAATATTGAGATATTGTCCTGGCTCAATTGAATTAAATATACTTGCTCAACTACAATTAATATTGCCGAAAATATACCTGCTCCTGCCATTGCCGATATTTCTGACCATGCATTGATTCGCCACCAAAACCATCTTAAAATGTATATCAAACCTGTACCTGCACCGATCATTAATAAATATTGAAATACTTGTAACGCATTTTCTAAATAAAGGCCTAAAATAACAGAGAAGAACAATAAACTAATTGTCCACAATCTCCCGACTGCCACTTTCCTTTTTTCTGAAGCATTAGGATTAACAAATCGAACATAAAAATCATTGACCAGATAAGAAGCTCCCCAATTGATATGAGTTGAAATTGTTGACATATAGGCGGCAATCAGCGATGCAAAAACCAATCCCAAAATACCGGCTGGCAGAAACTCCTTTAGCATAGCAGGATACGCTATATCATTTTTAATAAATTGGGCCGGTATATTTGGAAATCTCTCAGCTATAGATTGTAGATCCGGAAAAATAATCAATGAGCTTAACCCAACAAGAAGCCAGGGCCAGGGCCTTATAGCATAATGGAAGAAATTAAATAACAAGGTGGCGCCTACCGCATGCTTCTCTGATTTTGCTGATAATATTCTTTGTGCAATATACCCGCCACCACCTGGTTCGGAACCAGGATACCATGCAGCCCACCATTGTACGGTTAAAGGGATTACAAAGATTATTAAAACCATCCTTGAATCAGAAAAATTGGGTAAAAAATTGAGCTTATCATGAATTGCTTCATGCTGGAGAAAGCTGGACATCCCTCCAACCTCCGGTGAGTTGATAACAAGATAGGCTGTGAGTACAGCTCCAAAAGTTGCTATTATAAACTGGAAAAAATCAGTCCACAAAATTGACTTTAAACCCCCAATTGTACTATAGAAAAGAACAAGTAATGAAACTATAATTAATGGTATTATAGGATTTATACCCAGCATTATAGTAGTGATTTTTATAAAAGCCAGTGAAGCGCTTGCCAGTACCAATACATTAAAAAAGAACCCTAAATAGACCGCCCTGAACCCTCGTAAAAATGCTGCCATTTTTCCGCTATATCTTATTTCATAAAATTCAAGGTCGGTCATTAACTTTGAGCGGTTCCAAAGTTTAGCATAAATAAATACCGATAACATCCCTGTTAAAAGAAAAGACCACCATAACCAATTTCGAGCTACACCACCTGAGCGGACCATATCTGTAACAAGATTGGGAGTGCCGAGCGAAAAAGTGGTTGCAACCATCGAAATGCCTAATACCCACCACGACATATTTCGTCCGGAAAGAAAAAAACTCGCCGAATCTTTACCCCCTTTTCTACTACTTACTAATCCAATTGCTGTTAAAACAACCAAAAATATAATGATGATCGTCCAATCAATAGGTTCTAATGCCATCGAATATTTTTAGTTAAAATAATTTTTTCCTATTTAATTATTTTCCTCGAACCATTCTTTTGCATTTCCCGTCAATTCGATACCCTTAAGAATCCGTTCCCTGTATTCCTCTATGGTTGGTTTCCAGAATGATTGTAAAAACCCTTTCAATTTGGAGTCATCGATATGATATGCTTTTTGCAGAATTGAACCGTATTGCCTATACTTTTTTCATTTTCAGCATGATAACTACCGGTTGGGATTTGATCATACCCATGGACTTCCAGATCGAGATAAGATTTTACACGGCCACGAGTATTCTCATCTAATTTGTTTAAATCAAAGTTTTCTCCATAGTACCAGTTACTTTGAAGAACTGATTTAGGCATTTTTTTAAAAAATACATCCGGGTGATTCCACATGTAATCAGACCATATCCATGGGCGTGAGCCATTTTTCTCTACCTCTTCAATGAAAAAATAGAAATCCTTCCACCAGGAATCATTTTGTCTGACCACAACATGATTGAAGTATCTCTGATGGCCTGCGGTCTCTTCATCATAACCCAAATGGAAAAAACGGGGTTTGTCAAAAATATCAATCACCTCCTCAATGATATCCCTGCA
>QILY01000163.1 GCA_003232155.1 Maribacter sp. | reverse complement strand
GATGAAGAGCAAGCTGATGATCCAAATGCAAGAAAAATGTATGATTCGCCAAAACATAAGGTAGAGCGCGATTCACTTGGAAAACTAACTCGTTCTTATGATAAATCAAATCACAGAACTTCTTTAATAAACGATGAAGTACGTGTATTCAAAGGTGGTTCTTGGAGAGATAGAGCATACTGGTTAGATCCAGCACAGAGAAGATATCTACCACAATACATGGCAACGGATTATATCGGTTTCAGATGTGCAATGTCAAGAGTTGGTTCTAAAGCAAAAACAAAGAACAAAACTCCTAGAGGTAAGAAAGTAAGATAAGCTTTTCTTACTACAAAATTCAAGGCCCTAACACTAGTGTTAGGGCTTTTTTTATATCTTCGATTTATGAATATAAAAGCATTGCACCAATTATTTCTAAAAGCCTCCGAGGTATCTACAGATACAAGAAAAATTACTAAAAACAGTATCTTTTTTGCTCTGAAAGGAGATAGTTTCAACGGAAACACCTATGCTTTAGAAGCGCTTCAAAAAGGTGCTGCTTATGCTATTGTAGATGAAAAGGAATATGTTACATCAGATAAAATTATATGGGTTGATACTGTTTTGGAAACTCTGCAAAAACTAGCCAGCTATCATAGAAATTATTGTAGTGCCAAAATTATAGCCCTTACGGGCAGCAATGGCAAGACCACAACCAAAGAGTTGATCCATGCTGTACTTTCTATGAAATATAGAACGGTAGCTACAAAAGGAAACTTGAACAATCATATCGGAGTTCCGCTAAGCTTACTTTCCATAAAAACAGATACAGAAATAGCGGTTATTGAAATGGGGGCCAACCACCAAAAAGAAATTGCCTTTTTATGTGAAATTGCCCAACCTGATTTTGGGTATATCACCAATTTCGGAAAAGCGCATTTGGAAGGTTTTGGAAGTGAAGAAGGAGTAATCAAGGGCAAGAGTGAATTATATGATTATCTGTTATCAAATGAACGACGGGTTTTTCTGAATGCCGATGATCCAATTCAGCATGAGAAATTGGGGGGTTATATTAAAAAGTTTGGTTTCAGTACAAATAAGCATCAGTTCTATACAATTGAATTTTTAGGAGCTAATCCTTTTGTACAAATTAAAGTTGAAGATACCATTATTAACTCTCAATTAATAGGAAGCTATAATTTCACCAATTGTGCTGTTGCCATTTTAATAGGCAAATATTTTACTATTTCGCCAGAAGATGTGAAGTCTGCCATTGAAGGGTATGTTCCTGAAAATAACCGCTCTCAGATTATAGAAAAAAACGGGCATCAAATTATTTTAGATGCATACAATGCTAACCCAACAAGTATGGAAGCTGCTTTAGAAAATTTTAAGACCATTAAAGGCAAAAACAAAATAGCTTTCCTTGGCGATATGTTTGAATTGGGCAAAACCGCTTCTATAGAACATCATAACATATCAGATTTAGCTGATCAACTTGGCTTTTCTGATGTGTATTTAATCGGTGAAAATTTTAACGGAATCAATACGTCACTTAAAACATTCAAATCATTTGAAGCAGTAGCAGACTACCTCAAAAAACATCCCATAAAAGACAAAGGAAATCTACTTATAAAAGGTTCAAGAGGCATGGCATTAGAAAGAATAGTAGACTTACTCTAATTTCTGTTATTCTCTCAGAGCCTGTTTAACCCGCATTATTCACGGATATTCTATTCCCAATGGTTTAAAGGCTTGTTTTTATAAGCCTTGAATTAACCTGTTAGCACTACGTTTTTATCCTCCAAATCTTACTATTTTACGGCTTCTGAGAAATCACTGTTAATCGAACCCAGGTTACAGGTTATTAGGAGTCTGCATTTTTCGAAGCGCGTAACCAATAAACTTATAAAGTGGAGTGTATTGGATTCGAACCAACGACCCCCGCCCTGTCAAGGCGGTGCTCTAAACCAACTGAGCTAACACTCCAAAATTTTAAACTTACCAGGCAAATTACCTTCATAACCTGAGTTCGATTAATATCAATCCCACAGTCAGTAAATTACAATCAATTCAAAACCTAATCTCCAGATAAGCCGTCTAAACAACAATATTTTAACGATAAAAGCCTTGAATTAACCTATTATACCAATATGACAATAAAATGTCCCGTTCAAACTCGTTCATTTTTCGTTCTACTTTCTTGTTCATGATTTCCGTAGCTTAGGCTATGCAAATCAATCACAGCGTCATAGAACAAAAAAGCAACTTCAAAAAAGCAACTTCGTTTTCTGTGACCCATTTTATAATCAAATTGGTATTAGTGCTACGTTTTTATCCTCCAAATCTTACTATTTACACGGTTTCTGAGAAATCACTATTAATCGAACTCAGGTTAATAAGAGATTATAAGCTAAGGTAAAACTTATTTTGTTTATCAAAAACGAAATATAAAATATACTATCCCTGTACTCCCTTAGATTCAAGTAATAAACTTAAAAAGTATGATTTTGTCCTGCTAAAAAACCCAATGATAGGACAGAGAACCAAAAGCATGTTGTTCAGGCTATACCCACATTTAGAAACAGCCTACAAGACTCTTATGGCATTTTTTAAGCTAGAAAGGGCATACTGATTAGTTACAAATGGTTTAAGGGCACCTCTAAAAACCTTCTCTTTTTCTATGTGTATGAAACGCCTTTAACTATACATATAAAAAAACCTCAAGAATTAATATTCTTGAGGTTTTTCACATATTAGTTTAAATGTTTCCTTAACTATATATAAGGGTTTACATTTTTGTTAATCGTATTGTAACTTCATGTGGTCCATCACATTGCCCACGTACATCGTCAACAAAAGTGATTAAAATCTCAGAATCATCTCCTTCACTATATGAAGAGACCGTAGCTGATGATGGCCCAATGGCATTATTACCACCACAGCCTACATTTACATCATCAACTGCACCCACAACAATCTCATCACATATCAAACTAAAATTATAGCTGAAAGCTGCAAAAGCTCCAAATGCTGGATAAGCTGAAACATCAAATGTTCTATCGGCAACTGTTGCCCCTTCTGAAATAGAAACAACACCATCTGTTAATGTGGTTACACCAAAAATTCCGAGAACTACTGTTTCCAACATATAATCACCTGTAAATGTTGCTCCATTGGTAAATGGACAAAATCTAAATAAATTAATTGTATGGCTCAAAGTACCTTCAAGAACATCAGAACCAGCAACATCGTCAACATTAATAATCAAAGAGGTCAATCCTGTTTCTGGAATAGCGTCAAAATTAGCACTCACCATAATTCTCCCAACAAACGAACCAGCTGGGATAACCAAAGTAGACATATCGATGGTATATTCTGCTGGAGCTGCTGTAGATGCAGGATCTATACTAATTGATATGGCTCTATCACTAGTACTAACTGTTGAGACTCCAACCTCTATAATTGCAGTATCACCACTATCAGGAACCGGTAGCGTTTGAACAGCACCATTGAGAATTTGGGCCAAAGCCTGACCATTCTCTGAATCGAACACTATAGTATCAGGATCGTCACAAGAAGTAAAAACAAGCAATACAATTGCTATAATTGTTATATAATTTTTCATATTAAAAATTTTTTTTAATTAATAACCGGGATTCTGTTGAATATTAAGATTAGCATTAAGCTCATTCAAAGGAATGGGTAATGTAAATCTAAAATCACTAGCCGCAAGACTACAAGCTCCGTTAACGGCACAGTCTAAAGAATTTCTTAGAACTCCTCTATTTCCTCGTTGCCCAAGTCTCTTTAGATCGACCCAACGATAGCCCTCGAAAGCAAATTCGATTCTACGTTCATCTAAAATAGCTCCAAAAGCTTGTTTGCCAAAATTCATAGCTGGTGTGTCTGCACCAAAGCGTATATCCCGCAATTCTTTTAAAAAGGTCGATGCCCCGCCCAAATCACCATTGGCCGCTGCAGCTTCCGCCCTATACAACACAAGCTCTGAAGACCTGAATATTTTATGGTCATTGAGTAACGGTTGCTGTGGTATTCCTTCATATTTAGCCACTAACAAAACATCATTGTCAACAAAATCCGTTTCTGCTGCTGGATTAGGGCTTATAACAGATGTCTCACCAACAAGCACATCGAATCGAACGTCTGCAGGATCGATCAAATCAAAAAGAGATCTACCTATGTCAAAATATGGTGCTCCTCCAATAGTAGCGTCAACAAAAGCATAGTTGGATCCAGCCCAATTTCCTCCTCCAGCACTACCCGTAGGGGCTTGACTATCGAACGGACCATTAGGCACTCTTA
>QILY01000304.1 GCA_003232155.1 Maribacter sp. | reverse complement strand
TACTCACTAACCCTGTACTTCTCAAACCACGCCAAAGTATGTGCGATTTTTGCAATTAAATTACTTGGTCTATTGGCAATATTATGACTAGCATTGGGTATCTCGACCAATACTGTGGGTATTTTTCTCAATTTTAGAGCGTGATACAATTGCTTGGCCTCACTTGGTGGCGTTCGTAAATCATCCATACCTACCAAAACCATAGTAGGAGTTTCTATATTACCAACGAGAGAAAGCGGAGAAAATTTCCAATAGTTCTCGAAATTTTCCCATGGAAAGCCTGGGTAACGATAATCTTTATAACCAAAGTAGTTATCAGCCACTAAAGTTTTACTTATCCAGTTCATTACAGGTTTGGCAACTACGGCTGCCTCAAAGCGATTGTTCTTTCCTATCATCCAAGCAGACATGATTCCACCAGCACTACCGCCAGTAACAAATAGTTGGTCTTCATGGGCGATTCCTTTTTTGATACAATACTCTACCCCATCCATCACATCAGTATAATCATTGCCCGGATAATTATTATACAATTGATTTCCAAATTCTTCGCCATAACTTGTACTTCCTCTAGGGTTAGGATAAAAAACAACATAACCTGCAGCCGCATACAATTGCATCTCGGCAGAAAAGCGGTCTCCATAATTTAAAATAGGACCGCCATGGTTTTCTACCATAAAGGGATATTTTTTAGCTGCATCAAAGTTCGGCGGGTACACTACCCAACCTTGAATATCGCGCCCATCAAAAGATGATTTGTACCATACCTCTTCAACTTTTCCCAAGTCTCTAAAATCGAACAGCGCTTTGTTCAGGTTGGTAATCTTACTCGCTTTTTTTGTTTTCGTGGAAACTACTGCCAACTCTGACGGATATTTGGGCGTACTTTGGGTAAAAGCTATGGTGCTATTATTGGAAACACTAAAAGAGCCTCCGGCATAGGGCCTTCCGATTGAAGTTCCGCCCATATTATCAGCAAGTTTATTCACTTTCCCATCCAAAGAAATATAGGCCACTTTACTGTTCCCCTTATCATCATACCCAAAATAGAGTCCCGCGCTTTTGGTATTCCATTTAATATTGTAGATTCCTCTATCTAGCGCCTGTGAAATTACTTTTGTATCGGTACCATCTAGATTAGCAATATATAATTTACGCACTTGGTAATCTTGCACCTTATCTTCAAAACCAACATAGGCCAAATGTTTTCCGTTAGGGGAAACTATAGGACTTCTATATGAGGTTTTACCCCTTGTGATTTGTTGTATGTCTCCATCGTTGACTCCAACTGAATAAATACTACTATTTCGAAAGGTATACTGCCAGTTTTCATCTCGATTGCCTGAAAAGAAAATGCGATTTCCGTCTTTGCTCCATGAAAGCGTGCCTCTATGATGAAAATCGCCCGAAGTAACCTGTCGCGGCGCTCCTTCACTTGACGGGAGTACAAAAATATGGTTGAATCCTGGTTCAATATATCCCCGACCATCAGCTTCATGATATACACGATCTGTAATTCTTGGACTTTCAGACCATTTAGCGCCTTTTGGTTTTTTTGGCATTTTGACCAAAACTGGCGGCGCTTTTTCTACATTCATTGAAAAAGCCAATTGATTGCCCTGAGGTGACCAAGTCAAAGAAGACGGATTAAAAGGCAATTGCGATATTTTGGCAATTTTACCTGTATTTATCCAATACATATAAATTTCAGATCCTTCATCAGTGGCACTTACAAAGGCTAAACGGTCACCTTGAGGCGACCATCGCGCATTTGATTCGTCTACTTCTCGCGATGTTAGTTTTTGATGCTGTGAACCATTGGTTTTTACCATCCAAAGATTACCAACAGCCTTATCTTTCATAATATCAAAACCCATACGGCGATAGACTACCAAATCCCCATTAGGTGAAATTTGAGGGTCGGATACATATTGTAAATCAAAAACATCTAAATAAGAGAAGTTTTGTTTTTGAGCGAATGAAAGCGAACAGCTAAAAATGACAATAAAAAGAAGTGGTACATAGCGCATAAAATAGTGGTTTTGTATAATCATTAAACTTACTCAAAAGAAAGGAACGGCACAAAAAAGAGAGGGGTCTTTTGTATTGAATACTGAATAGTATTAGCACAACCTTTATAAAAAACTGTTTTACAACATTTGCAACGATCTAATGCTGACATTCAACAATTGAGAACTAAATAATATTTAAGCCTCTAAACCTGAGTTCGATTAATATCAATCCCACAGTCAGTAAATTACGATCAATTCAAAACCTAATTCCCAGATAAGCCGGTCTAAACAGCAATCTTTTAACGATAAAAGCCTTGAATTAACCCGTTAGTACTACGTTTTTATCCTCCAAATCTTACTATTTACACGGCTTTTGAGAAATCACTATTAATCGAACTCAGGTTCTAAAAAAATCGGGGTTAAAGGGCAATTAAATACTACTTTTAAAAGGCAACGAATTTTTGCAAGCCTAAAAACCAATTGATTTTGCACATTGAACTCGTTAAAACGAGTTCATTGGCTATTATTGATAGGAGTAATATTCACTTTATCTCTGAACAATGTTTTTTCAAACAACAATTTTAGCCATGCAGCAACAATTCTGACTTCATTGGGAGTAGTTGCTCTTATTGGACAAGC
>QILY01000185.1 GCA_003232155.1 Maribacter sp. | reverse complement strand
CAGGAAAATTACGCTTTAGTTCTAAAATCAAGCCGATAAAAATTACCGCTACAGCACCTGTAGCTCCAGAAATCATACCAGGGCGACCTCCAAAAATGGAAGTGACCAAAGCCAAAATAAAAGCCGCATATAATCCGGTCAAAGGAGAAAATCCAGGGATCAAGGCAAACGCGATCGCCTCAGGCACCAAGGCCAAAGCAACGGTCAAGCCAGAAAGAACCTCAGTTTTATAATCTACTTTTTGTTTGAAATCGAAAAGATTAAAATACTTCTTCATGGGTGATGAAATTAGGGGCGCAAAAATAGCACTTATTACCCTCTAAAAGAATCTATTGGCATAAAAACACCTAACGAATACTTCTAAACTTGTGGAGGATACTTATTCGGCCCAATGACGTTTTAAATTTGCTACGAAAGCCTATGCGCAGGGTGTGGTGTATATTTGGCATCTCTATCTTCCTCTGAATTAAAGGTTATAAAATAGCACCCTTAACTAGATAGATAGAAAAACGCCCTTAAAAGAGCGTTTTTCTATCTATATATCTTTCAACTTCTATTCTTGAAATCGAAGTGTTTTTATTATCGCTTCTAACTGAAACATAAAGTCTCTTTTGTCTGTAGCTGGGGCAAAAGTAAAGCCTTCGATCACCAATTTTCTGTTGCGCTCTTTATCATTAATGATATAGGTAATGAACGGGCCGGCCATTGGGTAGTTCTTGATATCCCAAATTCCCCTTACCTCAACAGCACTTATGCTTGAGACTTCGGTCGAAGATATATATGGTGAAAATGCTTGCTCAGTTCGCATATAGGTAGTCTTGTTCGGCACATCGGGACCAGGAATATATTTTTGGCCTATAGAATCACGCATGCGAATTATATCTTTAACTAGTGTAGAATCACTTTTAAAATAATTACCTGGCATTTCATAGACTATAATATTCATATTGCCTTTTAAGATCTCACGATCTATCCACACAAAATTATCTTCTTGTTTACTTACCTTATAAGCAGATGGCATATTCAGTATTATTCCGAATTTTTCTTGTAGTATGGTTTCCTTGTTCAAAGAACGTAAAAACCGTTGTTGCTCTTCTTTTAGTTCTATTTCTTTAAAAGCAGCAATCATTTCAGCAGCTTTAGCATCGATATTCCGTATAATTTCTTCATCTGTTGTTCCTTTGACAATGCCTACTTTTTGAGGTCTGGCATACATATCTGTTTTTATATGTGCTACATCTACACTATCTTTTTGTACATATAAAATAGAGCGCGAATTACGTACCGAACCTGAAAATACCTGACTAGGTATTGGGTTAATGGTAAATAACGGTTCGTTCCAGGTAAGGCCTACAGCCGGCCCCGCAAAATGCTCTCTGATTTTATCGCCAACCTTACCTTTCCATAGTTCATTGTCAATAACCAAGGTAATTGAATTTAAGGGGCCTATTGAAGAAGGCCTATAATTTTGTTGTTGGGAAACGTCTTTACAAGAAGTAATACTGATAATAAATAAGACTATAAGTAATGTTCTAAACTGTTTCATAGATGCATGTTGGATTACGATGAACAATCACACAATTTTAATTTTGTGCCCGGTTTTAAATTGTTACCACTAATACCGTTCCATTCTCGTAAATTATCAATAGTAATTCCAGAATATTTTCTAGAGATGGTCCAAAGTGAGTCTCCACTTTGTACTGTATGTATCTTATTTGAAGGTATTGATACTGTAGATATTGGTTTTTTCGAAGGCGTTTTTTTATTTGCTACTGAGGCGTTTACACTACCTCTTGGAAATATTGTTAAGCGTTGACCAACACGTAAATTATTCCCCCGTAGGCTATTCCATCTTTTAATTTGACTGACCCCAACACCATAACGTGCTGCGATTTTACCTAGATAATCACCACTGCGAACCTTATATCGTACCCTATTCTTTGCAGCCGCATTTACCAAAGCCGGCAATGGACTTTCTTTACTCTTAAACTGTTGTGCAACATGGGCGTAAATAGCAGCTTCATTGGCCACAAACTTGCCCATAATATCTTTGGGCAATCTCAACGTATAATTTTTTCCTTTTACAAACGGAATCACATTGAGCTTATATGATGGGTTCAATATTTTTAATTCGTCAGTACTGATACCTACCAATTCAGATATTTGATCAAAAGTGATAAGGCTTTTTATATGTACCGTATCTGTTTCGAAATAAGGGCGGTCTGCTTTTTTTCCTTTAATTCCATGTTCTTCAGCATATTCAAATAAATACATGGTAGCTAAAAACGCAGGTACATAGCCTGCTGTTTCTCGTGGAAGATTACGTCTTATGTTCCAATAATTTTTATATCCTCCTGATCGTCGAATAGCTTTGTTCACATTACCAGGGCCAGAATTGTAGGCAGCAAGGGCCAAATCCCAATCCCCATATATGCCATATAATTTTGAAAGATATTTGCAGGCAGCTTCGGTAGATTTTATAGGGTCGCTACGCTCGTCAACATAACTGGTTACGTCTAATTTATACATTTTACCAGTACCGTACATAAACTGCCAAAGGCCTGTAGCGCCTACTCTAGAACGTGCTCTTGGGTTTAGTGCAGATTCAACAATTGCCAAATATTTCATTTCAAGCGGAATGTCATAATTGTCCAGCTGTTGTTCAAATAATGGAAAATAGAATTGGCTTATGGTAAGCATACGCTCTATCAAACCCCGTCTTCGCGTTAAAAAGGATTT
>QILY01000278.1 GCA_003232155.1 Maribacter sp. | reverse complement strand
AAAATCAATTCGCAGTCAGTAGGTAAAGGCGATTGGCCACAGCAGAACGTCTATATTACAAAGGTGGAGGTAATTGAATAGTTGTCGGTTGTCGGTTGTCGGTTGTCGGTTGTCGGTTGTCGGTTGTCGGTTGTCGGTTGCTAAATTCATTTTTTCTAAACTCATAAACAAATAAACACATCAACTTTTTCGCCCATAAATACCCGGTAAAGCTATCTTAAACTTCACTGCCAATAAGCGAGTTGAAATAACAACAACAATAGCCGCTATATACCCATATACTGAATCAAAGGGAAGTTCGCGAAACAAAAAATAACTAACACCACCCAAAATACAAGCAGTAGCATAAACTTCTCTTCTAAAAATAACGGGTATTTCATTACAGAGAATATCTCGTATTACACCACCAAAACTTGCTGTAATAGTCCCTAAAGCAATACACATGATAGGTGATAATTCGGAAGACAATCCTTTTTCAACACCTACCATAGTAAATAGACCCAGACCAATAGTATCAAAAAGAAAAAGGGTAGTTCGTAAATATTTCAATTGTTTTACAAAAATGATAGAAAGGACTACTGTAGCTAGAATTACTAGAATATATACCGATTCCCGCATCCATACTACTGGTGTATTACCAATAAGCATATCCCTTAACGTTCCACCTCCAACAGCAGCTACAAATGCAATGATAAAAACCCCGAACAAATCTAGTTTCTTTTCCATGGCTACCAAAACACCTGAAATGGCAAAAGCGATAGTTCCTAAAATATCAATTATAAAATAAAACATACGCTATAGTTGTTGGGTGTAGAAATTATAGTCTTTGATAACAACATCAACAAAATCTATAGCTTTTAACTCCGTATTAATATCAGTTACCTTTTTTATCTGTTCACTTAATGATATAATTACCTTATGGTCTCCGTTTCTTTTGGCCGAATCGAACAATTCTTTTATGATCTGCATTTCGTTATCTTTAAAAACAGTTACTTGCGAAAACGTTGGTTTGTAGTCTTCAGGTAATTCTCTTAACAAAGTATCTTTTATAGAAACTCTTTTCTTTTCACTGATAACCGTAGTACCTGCAGCAATATCACCTACGCGTTGTCCTCTTCCTCGTATTAATATAGTCAATACAGCTATGCCACCTGAAGATAGAGCAACATCTATAATACGTAAAACCCAACGAACAAAATAGTTTGAAAAATTTGGTTTTGAGCCATCCAATTTCACAACTCTGATCTGCATCAAACTTTTACCCACCGTTTTACCATCCATAAAAGTTTCCAATACAACGTAATATAAAAAGGCAGGTAAGCTTATCACCATGTACAAAGCCCACATATCACCCATATCAACATCTAACGAAAATAAAAGCCAAAACATGAGAATGGTGTATACCACTATAATAAAACTATCTATAATATAAGCCAACATACGATCTCCTAAATGGGCCGTATTTTGATTAATACTTATATTTTGAGCAGTTTCTATTTGAAATTGTTCCATATTTTAGTTCCTTTGGTATAAACCGTAATAATTTATGCGAGAGGCTGCCTTTGTAAAACAAAATAAAGACAAATGGGTTACTTTTGAAAACGCACTGTCAAACAAAACGCAGATAGCGCCAGATGTATTGTCTGACCTCTATATTGAAATTACCGACCATCTTAGCTATGCTAAAACTTTTTACACGGGCAGTAATACTGAGTTCTATCTAAATTCTTTGGCCTCTCAAGCTCACCAACAAATATACAAGACCAAACGTGAGCCAAAAAACCGAATCATAAGTTTTTGGAAAACGGAATTCCCATCCATGTTTTACCATCATCAAAGAGAATTGCTCATTGCATTTTTAGTATTTTCTTTTTTTACAGCTGTAGGCGCTTTCTCAGCTGCCAATGAAGGTGATTTTGTACGTTCTATTTTAGGTGATGGTTACGTGAACATGACTTTAGAAAATATTGAAAAAGGTGACCCCATGGCCGTATACAAACAAATGGGTGAAGTAAATATGTTTTTAGGTATTACCATAAACAATATACGGGTGGCAATTATGGCTTTTGCTTACGGTATTATGTTGGGTATTGGCACTTTAATGGTGATGATGCAAAATGGTATTATGTTAGGCAGTTTTCAATATTTCTTTTATGAAAAAGGATTATTATGGGAATCAATGCGAACCATTTGGATCCATGGCACCATTGAAATATCAGTAATTATCATTGCTGGTTGTGCTGGTTTGGTCATGGCCAACGGTATGCTTTTTCCAGGCCGCGATTGGAATCTTTTAAGAGGGGTGTCAAAAACGGACTCAAAATTATGCTAAGCACCGTTCCCTTTTTTATTATCGCTGGCTTTTTAGAGGGTTTTGTAACCCGCCATACCGAAATGCCAGATTGGTTGGCCATTTTTATTATTTTTGGGTCTTTAGCTCTAATTATATTTTACTACGTTATATACCCATACCAACTTCATAAAAAAACAAAAACAATATGAAAACCGATTATATAGAGTTTAAAAAGAAACGTGAGCTAGGAGATGTTTTGTCTGATACTTTTACTTTTTTACGTTCTCAGTTCAAACCATTTTTTAATACTTTTTTCAAGATTGTAGGACCTTTTTTATTGGTTATGATGATTTCGTTGGGCTTATATATGTATTTCGTTGGAGATATATTCACCTCAATATCATTAGGTGGTTCAGAGTTTAACTCATCAAGTATGGCAACCATGCTTGTAGTATTCATACTTTATATTGCTTCGTTTGTAACGGTGTACACCATGTCGCAATCCACTGTTCTACATTATATAAAATCATATGCTAATGGAAAAGGTAAAATTGATTTTGACACTATAAAATCTGAAGTTTATCGTAGTTTTTGGAGTTTTATAGGCATGGGTTTATTAGTAGGTTTATGTGTAGGCATAGGCGCAATATTCTGTATTATTCCAGGAATATATTTATGGGTGCCTCTTTCATTAGCTTTCAGTATACTTGTATTTGATAAAAAAGGAGTGTCTGAATCTTTTAGTTATAGCTTCACTTTGGTAAAAGATGAATGGTGGATAACTTTTGCTACCTTGTTTGTCATAATTATAATAGTTGGCATTGCAAGTTATGCCTTTGCAATACCCGGAGTCATCTATTCCTATGCGAAGATGGGTATTTTATCAGGAGAAGTAGACCCAGAAAGTATAATGGGTGTATACCAAGACCCTATACTATTATTATTAAGTATGATAAGTACTTTAGCCCAGTTTTTATTGAACTTAATATCAGTAATAGCTGGTACTTTCATTTACTTCAACTTAAACGAAAAAAAGAATTTCACTGGAACCTATGAACGTATTCAAAACTTAGGTCAAACCTCTGAAAACTAACGATGCATAAACTGCTTGTCTTTTTTTTATTTTGTGGTTTATCCGTTTTCTCTAATACGGCACAACAAGATTCGTTGACTGTAAAATACGATACCGAACCGCTCAAGATTAAAAAAATTCAAGATGAAGATGTACAGGTCTATACCAATAATCCTGATTTTGATTATGAAATCATAAAACAGGATACTACTTGGTGGGATGATTTTAAAACATGGCTAAGCAACATTTTTTTCGAGTTTTTTGAATGGCTATTTGGAGTTGGGAAAGCAGTTGG
>QILY01000128.1 GCA_003232155.1 Maribacter sp. | reverse complement strand
GGATTTTCAGGAGGGTAAACACTTTTTAGGTAATCTAGATATTCTAAGTACATTACATTGGTTACCTCGGTCTGATCCATGTAAAAAGATTGAACATGCTGAGATGTAGGTGTATTGTTCCAATCACGCATAACATCATCTTGTACTCTACCTTTAGTAAAAGTACCACCTTCAACAAATACAAGACCTGGGGCCGTTTCTTGCTCTTTAAAATCTGTATTGAATTTGAAGCCGCCTTCTTTGTCATTTATTTTCCAACCTGTAGCTCTTGATACGCTTTTAGAAGAACCAGAAGATTTTTTACAGCTGGTAACCGTAAAACCCCCTGCTATTACCACACAAGAAAGTACAACTTTGATAAACTGTTTTTTCATAATTAGGACTTGAGTTGAAATGATTAAACTACGTTATATAGGTAGTTTGAAATTCGTATGTTTAGATTAATTTAGTATCTTTCGGCATATAAAACGATGATTTGCATATAATATTTCATTCTTTAGAAATATTTTTCAAATCAAGTAAGGTATAAAACCTATACCTATTTATTCTCAAAAAACATAACGTTATAAAATGTGTTATAGTATAGGGAATCTATTTTTATTCAGCCTGAACCCGTTTAAACTTTTTGTTTGGAACCGAAAATATTCGCTTTTGTGCTCATATGAAGTCATTTTTATTAGCATAGCATAGCTATGGTAGTCAAAAAATGGTAAAATATGAGTGCAAAATGGAATATTTGCAGATACCTGTCTGCCGTCAGGCAGGAAAGAAAAAGTTTAAACGAGTTCCTTATATAAATAAAAGGTATTAGTGAATTATAGTAGTAGTTTCATTTTGAATGATTATTACTTATTTTAAAAAATAATGGACTTAGCATATAAGATATTCTCGAAATACCCGTTTATGTGTAGTACATTTTAATATGTTTTGGTATTTGAACACAATATTAGATTCTCGCCAATTAAACTAAGCTTATAGAAAATGAAAAAATTATCAATACTTTTTTTACTTGTCTTTGTATGTAAATTATCAGCTCAAAATGAGCGAGTGATTACTGTTGCAGTCCCTTTTTTGACTATTGCTGCTGATGCTAGAGCATCGGGTATGGGAGATTTAGGAGTTGCAACATCTACTGATGGTTATTCACAACAGTGGAATCCAGCGAAATTTGCTTTTGCTGAGCAAAAAATTGGAATAGCATTAAGTTATACGCCATATTTGGAAAGTATAATTACTGACATTGCTCTTTTAAGCGCTAGCTATTACAATAAAATTGATGAACAAAGTGCATTTGCATTTAGTCTTCGTTATTTTACATTGGGTGAAATTGAGCTGAGACAATTTGCTAATGACCCTGGTACTGTGGCCAAGCCTAATGAATTTGCATTAGATGGTTCATATGCATTGAAATTAAGTCCAACTTTTTCTATGTCGGTCGGGGGTAGATTTATTAGTTCAAATTTAAGATTGCCTCAAAACGGAGAAGCTGATTCACAGGCAGCTACTTCTTTTGCGATTGATATTTCTGGATATTATCGTTCTAGAGAAAAGCTGTATAATAGTTTTGATGGTCGATGGAGGGCTGGGTTTAATATCTCGAATATCGGTGGAAAAATACAATATGATGAAGGTGGTCAAGAAAACTTTTTGCCTGCTAATTTAAGATTCGGCGTAGGTTTTGATTTTATCCTAGATCAAGATAATGTAATAGGGATCACTTCGGAATTCAATAAATTATTAGTGCCTACTCCTCGAGATTTTGATAATGATGGTGATATAGATATAGATGATAATGATGCATATCAACAAATTGGTTTTGCTAGTGGGATCTTTAACTCTTTTAGTGATGCACCTGACGGTTTTTCAGAAGAATTAAAAGAATTAACGTGGGCCTTGGGCGCTGAGTATACATATCAAGATGCATTTATGCTTCGTACAGGGTATTTTAACGAAAGTGAAGAAAAAGGATCTAGAAAGTTTTTTACTTTAGGTGCTGGTTTTAAATTCAAAGCAGCTCAAATTGATTTGTCTTATTTGTTCTCTACGGCTCAAGTTAGAAACCCGTTAGAAAACACATTGCGTTTTTCTCTTACCTTTAATTTGGGTGAAGAGTATCTCAATGAATAAAATATAAATATTAAATATCATATACCAACAAAACCTGCCATTGTGCAGGTTTTGTTATTTTTACGCAGTACTTTATAATTCTACTTCATGAAAAAAAAGCAACTAACTTTTGATCTTACAGTATTTGAATCTATAGATGAGCTTTCATCAGAGGAGAAAGCGTTGATGAATGCGGCGGTATCTGCAAGAAAAAATGCCTACGCTCCATATTCTAATTTTCAGGTAGGGGCTGCAGTTCTTTTAGAAAATGGAGAGACTGTAATTGGTAATAATCAAGAAAATGCATCATACCCATCTGGGCTTTGTGCGGAGCGTGTTGCTATATTTTATGCGGGTGCTAAATATCCTGGTGTGACTGTCGAAGCTATAGCAATTTCGGCAGCTTCAAAAAAATATGTAGTTGATGCCCCTGCGGCTCCTTGTGGTAATTGTAGGCAATCGATTTCTGAATATGAGTTCAAACAAAAAAAAGCTATTCCAATTTTTATGATGGGTGAAACAGGCGAAGTTCACAAATGCAATTCAATTGGTGATATTTTGCCACTTGCCTTTAATAATTCTTTTTTGAAGTAAGTGGGGTGCACGACAAATTTCCCTTTTCTGTTTAAAAGAAAGCCATTTTACTTGATTATCCTCCCCCAGTCCCTCCAGAAGGAGCTAGAAGGAGGGGAGCAGATCTAGCAAAAAGTTAGGGATTTAATTGTTCTTTTTCTAAAGGGAGGAGCTTTT
>QILY01000249.1 GCA_003232155.1 Maribacter sp. | reverse complement strand
CACTAGGCAACCGTCAACAAACAACTACCAACCAAAAAATATGCAGACAAAAATAGTACTACTGATCATATCAGCCGCAATTGTAGCCTTGGCATTGGTACTCTTCCAATATTATTTTAAATCAAAAAAGAGGGGAAATCTAAAGATTATTCTTTCTTTTTTGCGTTTTCTATCCATTTTTGGTCTCTTCTTGCTGCTCATTAACCCGAAATTTATCAAGAAAGAATATACACTTGAAAAGACAAATCTTGTTATACTAACCGATAATTCAACCTCAGTAGAGGGTTCAAAAAACGAAATTGCTTCTATTTTAGAGAAAATCAATTCAAATGAAACTGTTGCCAATCGGTTTAAAATAAAACAATACAATTTCGGAGCTTCTCTAGAAGAATCCTATGCTTTGGATTATAAAGCAAAACACACAAATATTACCAAAGCACTATCTTCTATAAAAGATATTTATGCGTATACAAATACCGCGATGCTTTTACTTACTGATGGCAATCAGACCATAGGTGAGGATTATGAGTTTTATAGTAACTCCCTAAATTACCCTATATTTCCTATTGTTTTGGGAGATACCACAAAATATGAGGATGTTCGAATTGGGCAGGTAAACGTAAATAAATACGCATTTTTAAAGAATAAATATCCTATTGAAACTTATGCGGTATATGAAGGTAAAGGCAGTATTACCGCTACTGTGAATATAGCTGTAGACGAAAAAAATGTATACCGAGAAAATATCAACCTTTCTTCTGAAAATAATACGAAGCGAATACATACTTTGTTAGCTGCAAAGTCAGTGGGAGTGAAGCACATAAAAGTGAGTATAACTCCTTTAGATAATGAACGTAATACAATTAATAATCAAAAAAATATAGCTATCAATGTAACGCATCCTGATATCGGCGCACTTAAAAAGTCGATAGAACAAAATGAACAACGTTCAGTTACTATCATGAAACCCAATGTACAATCAAAAGATTTGGAAGATATGGATATTTTTATTTTGTATCGACCCGATCGTTCTTTCACTACCATATATAAATACATTGAGCAGAAAAGAACAAGTCTGTTTACTATAACTGGGGCAAAAACAGATTGGAGTTTTATAAATAAAAACAGAAAGCAATATAAAATTGAGGATGGTTACCCAACCCAAGAAGTTTTCGGGGTAGTTAATCCATCATTTTCAAAATTTGATATTTCTGATTTTTCTATGGATGAATTTCCTCCTTTAGAAAGTAATGCAGGAACAATAGATATCAATGAAGGGGAAACCTTAATTCAGATGAAAATTCAAGGAAGAACACTACAATCCCCTATGTTAGTTGCTTTAGATGATACTAATATAAAAGAAGTGGTGCTCTTTGGAGAAAATATATGGAAATGGCGTGTGCAGAGTTACAGAAATAACCAAAATTTCGAAAATTTTGACAACCTAATAGGAAAACTCATGCTGTACTTGTCAACATCTAAAGCCAAGAACAGGCTAAATGTTGATTATAAATCTGTTTATCAAGGCAGTAATGGTGCAAAGATAACAGCCGCGTATTTTGATGAGGCTTTTATATTCGACCCCAATGCTAGTATTGTACTAAAACTAAATGGTAAGGAAAACGGATTTTCCAATGAAACACCAATGCTTGTCAAAGGGAGTTTTTATGAGGCAGACCTAAGAAACATTCCAGCAGGCGAATATACCTTTAGTATTACCGTAAAAAATAAAAACCGCTCAAAGACAGGTGTTTTTACTATTCTTGACTTTGATGTCGAAAAGCAATTTTTGTCTACAGACTATAAAAAACTAAATCAATTGGCTACTGATACTGGCGGGCAAATTTATTTTCCTTCTGAAATTGATGGTTTTTTGGAGAATATAATAAGTAATAAGCAGTTTGTTCCTGTTCAAAAAAGCAAAGAAAATGTTGTACCTTTGATTGATTTTTGGATACTATTCGGAATCATAACAACCGCTTTAATAGTAGAGTGGTCTATCAGAAAATATAACGGACTAACTTAAAACAAAACGCTATGGATAAATTACCAAAAATTGCATTACCAGCTATTTTCATTGTAATAATACTGGTTATTTTAGTATCAAAATCAGCTGTTACCATTCGCTCTGGTGAAGCAGGAGTACTCTACAAAACTTTTGGCGGTGGTGTGGTAACCGATCAACCACCTATGGGTGAAGGTTTTCATATTGTAGCACCTTGGAACGATGTTTTTGTATATGAAGTTCGTCAGCAAGAATTATTTGAAAAAATGAAGGTATTATCTTCAAACGGACTTGAAATTCAAATTGATGCCTCGGCATGGTATCAGCCTGTTCGTGCAGAATTGGGTAATCTACATCAAAATTTAGGAGAGGGGTATTTAGACAGAGTTATCAAACCCGCAATACGTAGTGCAGCAAGAAGCGTGGTCGGGCGTTATACGCCAGAACAATTATATTCTAGTAAAAGGGATATTATTCAAGATGAAATTTTTGATGAGACTAAAAAGATTTTAGATAGACAGAATGTACAATTAAATGAAGTACTTGTTCGTGATGTAACTTTACCTACTACGATCAAAGAGGCGATTGAGCGTAAATTAAAACAAGAGCAAGAATCTTTGGAATATGAATTTCGTTTGGTTACGGCAAAGAAAGAGGCCGAGAAGGTAACTATTGAAGCCCAAGGTAAAGCAGATGCCAATAGAATACTAAGTGCTTCCCTTACTGATAAAATTCTTCAAGACAAAGGTATTGATGCTACTTTAAAGCTTGCTCAATCACCAAATTCAAAGGTTATTGTTGTTGGTGGGGGTGATGCAGGCCTTCCTTTGATTTTGGGCAATAATTAATCTGTGTCAAGTTAAACATAGCATATGCTTATTTGTTTAATTTGTAACTATTCTTTTGTAAAATCAAAAATAGATTTTACTTTTACATTGTAATGGGAAATAAGAATACACATCATCATTTTTACTACTGCGCTCAAGCGAGGTAAAAATGTATTGTAGTTTTACAACATAATTTATAACCCGTTTGAGAAATCAAACGGGTTTTTTAATGAAAAAAAAGTAACTGATTATGAAAATTAGAATTGCTGTTCAGAAATCAGGTAGACTAAACCATGACTCTTTACAAATTTTGAAAGACTGTGGTATTTCCATTGATAACGGAAAAGACCAGTTGAAAGCCTCTTCCAGAAACTTTCCTATGGAGGTTTTCTATTTGAGAAATGGGGATATTCCTCAGTACTTGAGAGACGGAGTAGTTGATATAGCGATTATAGGCGAAAATGTTTT
>QILY01000052.1 GCA_003232155.1 Maribacter sp. | reverse complement strand
CAGATACCATATGTTTTGTTCTCAATACGTAACAAAGCGTTCTTTAAATCGCGAATAAATTTTTCTTGACGAATTGCCAATTGCGTATTTGCTTCTTTACTCATGGTTTGTGAGCCCTCTTCAAAAGCCTTAAAAGTAGGCGAGGTATCATCAGTACCATTATTACCGTCATTCATATATGAACTCTTCAAAAGGTCTAAATGACTTTTTGCTTTTACTATTTTCTCTTCTATAAGCCCTTTAAATTCGGCCAAATCAGCATCTGAATATCTAATTTTTAAATCTTGTACCATCTGTTTTAATGTTTTTCAATAAATAATTTAGTGTTCACCTCGTCAAAAGCAATTTCTGTGCCTTTTTCCAATGTATCTTCAAAATTTAATTCAGCTGTTAAAGTTTCAGCCTTTATGTAATCTACATTGCTCGCTACCGCTTTTTCAACAAAACCATCTTTTAAAATTTTAATATCTATTTTATCGGTCACTTCAAAACCAGAATCCTTTCGAATATTCTGAATTCTATTTACAAGTTCCCTAGCGATTCCTTCTTTTCTGAGGTCTTCATTTATGGTTACGTCCAGGGCTACTGTAAGCGAACCAGAAGTTGCAACCAACCAACCTTCTATGTCTTGGGATGAAACCTCTACATCTTGTAACTGTAAATTAATAATTTTATTTTCAATTTCAATGGATATTTCGCCCTCTTGTTCAATTTTCTGGATGTCTTCCTGGCCTAATTTAGATACAGCTCCTGCAATCAACTTCATATCCTTGCCATATTTAGGGCCTAAAGTCTTGAAATTCGGTTTAATCTGTTTTACCAGAATTCCAGATGCATCACCTATTAATTCGATCTCTTTTACATTAACCTCTGACTTTATTAAATCAGCGACCGCCTCAATTTCATGTTTCTGTTTATCATCTAAAACAGGTATCATGATTTTCTGTAATGGTTGGCGCACCTTTATTTTTTCTTTCTGACGGATGGATAATACCAAAGAAGATATTGTTTGCGCCTTTTTCATTTTGCCTTCCAATTCAGCATCGACCATTGATGTATCAAAAACAGGAAAATTAGCCAAATGTACACTTTCAAAAGTTTCTTTATTGGTGGTACTTGTTAAATCTTTGTATAGCCTATCCATAAAGAAAGGAGCTACAGGTGCCGATAATTTTGCTACTGTGGCCAAACAAGTATATAAGGTTTGATAGGCTGATATTTTATCTTGCTGATAATCCCCTTTCCAGAAACGTCTTCTGCTCAAGCGCACGTACCAATTACTCAAATTTTCTTGAACGTAATCAGATATGGCCCTAGTTGCCCTAGTTGGTTCATAGTCTGCATAGGCCTCATCTACTTTCTTGATGAGGGTATGCAGTTCAGAGAGGATCCATCGATCTATTTCAGGACGTTCATTCATTGAAATGTCCACTTCTGAATAGTCAAATTCATCAATATTAGCATAGAGTACAAAAAACGAATAGGTATTATAGAGTGTTCCAAAGAATTTTCGTTTTACCTCAGCAATTCCTTCAATATCAAATTTTAAATTATCCCATGGGTTGGCATTTGAAATCATGTACCAACGTGTAGCATCGGCCCCATGCTCATTCATAGTCTCAAATGGGTCGACAGCATTGCCCAAACGCTTAGACATTTTTTTGCCTTCCTTGTCTAAAACAAGTCCGTTAGAAACTACATTTTTATAGGCAACCGAATCAAAGACCATAGTACCAATAGCATGAAGCGTATAAAACCACCCACGGGTTTGATCTACACCTTCAGCAATAAAATCGGCGGGAAAAGTCTCTCTCTTATCAATCAAATTCTTGTTTTCGAACGGATAATGCCATTGCGCATAGGGCATTGAACCACTATCAAACCAAACATCAATTAAATCGCTTTCGCGTTTCATAGGTATGCCCGTTGCGGATACTAATGTAATTTTATCTACGATATTTTTATGCAAATCAATTTTGTCATAGTTCGCTTCAGACATATCACCAACATCAAAATCTTCGAAAATATCCTTTTCTAGAACTCCTGCCCGTATGGCCTTTTCCATCTCTGACTTGAGTTCAGCAACCGAACCGATCATCATTTCTTCAGTACCGTCTTCAGTTCTCCAAATTGGCAATGGAATGCCCCAATAACGTGAGCGTGATAAATTCCAATCATTGGCATTCGCCAACCAATTGCCAAATCGACCTTCGCCAGTAGCTTTGGGCTTCCAATTAATGGTTTGGTTCAATGCGAACATTCTATCCTTGACATCGGTAATTTTAATGAACCAAGAATCTAATGGATAGTATAATATAGGCTTATCCGGTACGCCAGCAGTTAGGGTAACTGTGCACATACTTTTCAACCTTAAAAGCTTTGTTCCCTTCTTTTAATTTAATAGCGATTTCTACATCAATCGAGCGTTCTGGCGCCTTGCCCTCATCATAATAATCGTTTTTCACATATTTACCCCCAAATTCCTTGAGTTCTGGCCTAAATTTACCTTGTAGGTCAACTAATGGTACTGGATTGTTATTTTCATCCAAAACTAGCAAAGGCGGCACTTCTGGTTCTGCTTTTTTAGCTACAAATGCATCATCGACACCAAAAGTAGGTGCTGTATGTACTATACCTGTACCATCTTCAGTAGTCACAAAATCGCCAGCAATTACACGAAAGGCATTTTCGGGATTTTGGTATGGCTGTACATAATCTAATAACTGTTCATATTTAATTTCCAATAAATCAGCTCCTTTACACCCGGAATCAGCTCCTTTACACCCGGTCGCTATTAAAAATGGAATCTTTTTATCTTCTTTTGAATAACCGGAAAGAACAGAAACATCTTCTGTTTGTTCATACTTGCTTCCAAATTGTTTCCCAACTAAATTTTGAGCAAGGATAACATGAACAGGTTTAAAAGTATATTGATTATATGTTGCTATAACAACATAATCTATTTTAGAACCAACGGTTAATGCGGTATTACTTGGTAAAGTCCATGGAGTAGTTGTCCAAGCTAGAAAATGTAAATGATCATACCTTTTTAGAAACTCTGGAAGCGTGTTTTCTACTGCCTTAAATTGCGCTGTTACCGTAGTATCGGTAACATCTTGGTAAGTACCTGGCTGGTTAAGCTCATGTGAACTCAATCCGGTTCCTGCTTTTGGTGAATAGGGTTGTATGGTATAGCCTTTATAAATAAGGCCTTTGTCATAAATCTGCTTCAACAACCACCATACGGACTCCATATATTTAGACT
>QILY01000158.1 GCA_003232155.1 Maribacter sp. | reverse complement strand
GACCGCCCGTATTGTAATTTTTGACCGATATTACGCATTAATATGGAAAACCAACCCAGTTATAAATGGATATAGGACTCTTATCGGTCAGCATGAATGTCTATTCTACTAAAAGAATAGTTGAAGAAGCTGAAGAATTAGGTCACTACATTGAGCAGATAGATCATACAAAATGCTCGGTAAAGATAGGTGCTGGTAAGCCTCATGTTTTTTATAATGGTGAAAATATTATCAATGCATTTGATGCTATAATACCTAGAATTGGCACTAAAGTCACCAAACATGGC
Organism: Maribacter sp.; assembly: GCA_003232155.1. Lineage (GTDB taxonomy): Bacteria > Bacteroidota > Bacteroidia > Flavobacteriales > Flavobacteriaceae > Maribacter_C. Next base: position 3,120 of record QILY01000158.1, on the reverse strand, counting down.
TCAGCGGTTGTAAAACAGTTCGAAATGAACAATATTTTCAGTACGGCACGTTCGCTAAGTATTTCTAGGGCCAGAAACAAAGTGCGCACCTTACAGATTATGGCGGCATTCCCATTCCTGAAACCCTATTTTCTATAAATCCTGATGACATTGAAGAGCAGATAGAATTATTAGGAGGTACACCTGTGATAATAAAATTGCAAGAAGGCACCCAAGGCTTAGGAGTAATTTTAGCAGAAACCAAAAAATCGGCAAAATCAATTATTGACACCTTTTATAAGATGGATACCAGTATCTTGATTCAGAAATATATTGAAGAAAGTAATGGCGAAGACATTCGTGTTTTTGTAATCGGCACTAAAATAGTAGCGAGTATGAAAAGGAGTAGTGTTCCAGGAGAATTCCGTTCAAATGTACATAGGGGAGGTGAAACGGAGGCCGTTAAAATCTCGCTAAAAGAAAAATATATTGCCCTGAACGCTACAAAACATTTAGGTTTGGGCGTTGCGGGTGTCGATTTGATTCGTTCAAAGAAAGGCCCTTTATTGATTGAAGTAAATGCTTCCCCTGGTTTACAAGGTATAGAGGCGGCTACAGGTGTAAATATTGCTAAAGAAATTGTTTTGTTTGTTGAAAAAAATGGACGACGGAGAAGAAAGTAGACTTTGCATTAGTTTTCAGGAAGCAAAGTAATTAGTGCCTACCTAGTGTCAAGTCAAGCATAAAAAGACGCACCAAGTCTTGTTCTTTTTCGTTTTTACTTATCACAAAAAGACTCGCATAGCTACGGCTATGCTTACTTTTTATCATTTCGCAAAATTCAATAAATAACTGCGACTTATCCGTAGTTTTACACTTGACTTGACACTAGCTTTCTGTAACTCTTTTTTCTCAGTAAAACCCTGTGTTATAGCTTTTTTAGTAAGAATAAAATAACCCTTTCTAAAAGGTATGGAAAATAAAGATATAATTGTTGGCGGTGAAACCGTTTCTCCCGGAGAGGATAAATTGTTGAAAATCAATATTGATAGGCTTCCTACTGGAACTTTGATCGATATTCCGGTATATGTGTTCAATGCCAAAAAACCAGGGCCTACCATTTTGATACAGGCAGGGCTTCATGGTGACGAAATCAACGGCATCGAAATTGTTCGGCGCATGCTGGATGAAAAAAAATTCAAAATTATAAAGGGTGCTATAATCGCTGTTCCTATTCTGAATATTTTCGGATTTATTCATTTTTCTAGAGATGTGCCCGATGGTAAAGATGTAAACCGAAGTTTCCCTGGTACTAAAACAGGCTCTATGGCCAGTAGAATAGCATATCACTATGTATCTGAGATTATGCATCAAATTGATTATGGCATCGATTTGCATACGGGTGGTGGTCAACGCCATAATTTTCCACAGATACGGTATACCTTAGAAGATGGGCAGAGTGTAAAATTGGCTAAAGTATTCAATGCCCCCTTTTCTTTTGGTTCAAAACTCATTAGAGGTTCTTTTCGTAATGCTGCCTATCGTATGAACAAACCAACGGTAGTTTTTGAAGCAGGTGAAAGTATGCGCTTTGATGAATATTCTATTTTAGAAGGTATGCAGGGTATTTTGAACGTGTTGAAGTCCTTTGGGATGATAGGTAAGCTTCAACCTACATACGCCGAACGCAAAAAAACGGTTCATTTAAAAGACAGAAAATGGCTTCGTGCCCCTACGGCTGGCATGTTCATTCCTGAGATTACCAATGGCAGCGAAATTCAAAAAGGACAAATTCTAGGCTTTGTGGCAGACACTTATGCCAAAGGCAATAAAAAGATAAAAGCACCCTTTGATGGTTATATTATTTGTGTGAACCATCAAGCCGTGGTCAATCAAGGTGACGCCCTTTTTCATGTAGGGATGGTCTAAATTTTGCTCAAAATATGACCTCAAATAAGGGCTTTAAACCGACTCTCTAGTCGGAATAGATTTTCTAGTGCATAATCTGGTTAAATGAATAAAGATAATACTAAGCCAAATCTTTTTTATTTTTGATTTCCTTAATACTCCATTCAATAGCCTCCTCTAAATCAGTAAATTTCCGGAGAGAGTTTCTAAAAAAAAGACGCTCAAAAAAGACGCTCAAAAAGTTCCCCCTTGTGCTTCCTACTACAGAATAAAAATAGAGTTGATGCCTATTCTTATAAAATTTTATCCAATCTGTAGGTATTACAAAATAGCTATTAATACGATTAGAAATATAGGCAATAGGTACATCTTCCCCAAAAACCTCATGAGCTCCTTTAATAGCTCTTTCGGCCATTTTCCATCCAAAAATGACGCCTTCTTTCATTTCAGAAATTACTAATCCGTCGAAATAATAGAAAATACCGAAGTCAAATTCACGTACTTGTCTAATATTTTTAAAAAAATCAATTTTTTTGACACTTTTCATAGCGTTATTCAAATATATTCTTGTTTTCTATAGTTAACACGCGTTATTCACCGATATTCTATTCCAAAGCCAGGACTCGTGAATAATGCGGATTAATTTCCTTTCAGCAAGTATTTCGATTCTTGGTTCTATCATTCTAATTCACTCAATCTCAAAAGGTGCTTTTTCTTTAGCCCCATTCCCATTTACTTCAATTATATATTTCCCTTTGGGCAAATACGTTTTTCCGTTTTTAGCTTCTTTGAACTCAGTTTTATTTTTCTTGAGGTAGGCCAATTTACCCGCTTTTGAAAAAGTTACATCAAATGATAAAATATTTAAGCCTTTACTGGCTTCCAATTCCGTAGCACATACTATAATACCATCTAGAGTTTTGATTTCAGCTGTAAAATTTTCTGATTTTGAACTGTAGAAAGTAACATTCAATCCTGGGGTTTGTGGTTTGCCCCAAGAACTCCAGGAATTACCCCATCTGGCAGAATGCTTTATGTTTTTCAATCCAAAAACATAGACCTTCTTATCCATAATTTCTGGGTTCATTTGCTGAAGCGTTGCGATATCGGCCTTATAAATACTTCTGCCATGTGTGCCTACCAAGAGATGTTTGGCTTTTGATTGAATTACTAAATCGTGAACGGCAACATTGGGTATTCCGTTTTGGAAAACTTCCCATGATTCACCGCGAT
>QILY01000055.1:2476-3027 GCA_003232155.1 Maribacter sp. | reverse complement strand
TCCTTATTTTTAGCTTTTATAATTATAAAGCGCGTTGAGTTATTAGAAATAGTCTGTATTTCAGAAGCTATAATAGCTAAACCATATAATTTTGCCGCTGCCCTTGGTGCTATAGCAGCTATACCTTTCAGTTGGTTTTTTTGAATGCGCTCCGCAGTTTCAGCAGTATCTACAGCCTCTACTAGTTTTATATCGGGATAAGATTTTAAAAAATCCTTACATTGTAATAAGGCCATAGGATGCTTACATTGTAATAAGGCCATAGGATGCGAATGTACCTCATCAATATCTTCTAATGATTGCCCTTTGTACACCATCAAATTATGGTGTATCTTCAAATAATATTCACCTATGATATGTAAGTTATTTTTCTGTAGTAAAGCATAATTCGGAAGTATAGAACCTGCAATTGAATTTTCAATGGCCATAACCGCTTTATCTGCTCTCTTGTTCAATAACTGCTCTACCAAGCTGTCAAAAGACATACATTCTACCAGATCAATATATTCTCCAAAATAATTCACGGCCACCTGATGATGGTTTGAACCTTT
>QILY01000055.1:0-2450 GCA_003232155.1 Maribacter sp. | reverse complement strand
TGATTTTTATCCAAAAAAAAAGCCTCGTTTTTTACGAGACTTCAATTGTTTATATTTTGATATATACTACAACAACAGCCCCGTACCTCTCTTAAAAAAGAAGTAAAAAAAGAAACCGTTCCAAAAATATTGTTTTGTCATTATTCTTATAAAGCTTTGGCTAAAGTAATACTTAAATTTAAAAATTACCTTTTACATCTGTTTTTTTTTGATTTTCATAAAATCGACATATTTCATTACAGATAACTCTTAAATTTTGCCTATTAATTATGAATTTTTCAATTTTTAGGAAAAACCAAACTATTTTATTCTACTTAAATTTTCATCTATATCCTTATTTTTATAAGTAGGTGTTTTGATTTTCCCGAACGAATATTTCATTGAAAAAGCAATTTCCCTTCCATCTGCAAAATAAATGCCGTTTGCATTTACTCCGTTTATGGCATAACTTTCTTCAAAATTCATCGCTCGGGTAATATCGTTGAATCGTAACGAACAATGCAGCTTTTCAAAAAAGGTTTTGGTGATAGCAGCGTTTAAAACTACCATAGCGTTTCTTTCAAAAATGCCTTCTGAACGCTTCGTCAACGCCCAGCCACCCAAAGAAATTGTGATATCTTTTCGGAGTTTGAATTGATGGTCGGTATAAAAATACAAATAAGGCTTAGTGGGGGTCGTAGTTGCGGTTATATCTTCTATTTGTCTATTAGATAACGTTGTAGTATTTGTCGAAGTCCAAATTCCTTTGGTAAACGGCACGGTCAAAACGATATCGATACCTGATTCTTTTTCTAGATTTCGAAGGGATAAAACCGCATTATTGGCATTATCTTCAAAGCCAATGGTAAAAAACATAGGGGTTTTTCGCCTCAAATAATTGAGAGATAATGAACTATTTTCAATTTGAAAATTAACAGATATCTCCTCGGTGAACGTAGGTCTTAAATTTACATTACCAGCAGCTTCTAAAAAAGGATTTATAAAAACGCTTATTGAACTTGCCCTTGAATAGTTGGGGCGTTCTATACTCCTCGAATAATTGAAAGTGAGGCTTTTAGTACTGTCAATTTTGAAATTGAACATAGCTTTGGGAAACAGATTTGTATTTTCTCGATTGACCAAGGGAATAACATCGGTTTCAACCTCGCCTTTCACTTGATTGTTTTCAATACGCAATCCCGCATTGAAATTTACCTTTTTAGTAAGGCTTCCAGAAAGTTGCGCGTACCCTGCATAGGTTTTTTCTGAGTAATCATAATCAATGTTTGTATTCGTATCCGATTCAAAAAACTGAATGTTGGACAAGGCATTCGCTCTAGCACCGCTAATATTCGTGCCCATTTCTAATTTCATATCGTTTTTAAAAGTTTTCTCTACATCCAATCGATAGGCCAACACATCAATGCGATATTTTTGTTGTCGTTCTTGAGAGCGAATAAATTCTGTTTCATTAAAATTATTTGAAATATCGGTATTCAATCGTTGTGTGAAAGATGAATATTGTATGCCTGCAAATAAATTCATTTTCGAATTCAACTTTTTGTTATAATTGAAATTACCGCTGACAAAATCTTTTGTATTGTCATTATCCGTTTTCGTAACAATATTATCTGTTTGTAACCCCTGTCTTAAAAAAGTATCCGTATCAATGATAAAATCGTCTGTTTGTAATCGAATCGTTGCGTTTACCGAAAAATAATCGTCGTCATTGAGTTGGTAAAATAAGCCTCCACCCGTATTTATTTGAATTCTATCACCTGGGTCAATTAAAACGAGATAGTCTGAAAGGATATTAGCTTCAGAGATCCCAAATTCGAACTGATGACTTTCCCAAGTCTGGAGAACGTTATATGCAAAATTCGCCTTTAAGGTTAGTTTTTTCTTTTTAAAACTCCCGTTAAGACTGTTGTAATTATTGAAATTTTGTTTAAAGGACAGGGTTTCAGAAAGGTTCAATTTAACCCCTTCCGTATCGCTTATTTTTCTGGTGATCAAAAGCACGGCCCTACCATCTGCCTCATATTTGGCAGACGGATTTCGAATAATTTCAATAGAACTAATATCATCTACGGAAAGTGAATTAAGCTCTTCTAGGGAAATTCGTTGGTTTCCTATATAAATCAAAGGTGCTCCTTTACCAATTACGGTTACCGATTCTCTATCGGGACTCACCTGCAAGTTGGGAAGTCTTGAAAGTAACTCCATCGGGTCGGGAATAGATGAAAATGCAGGGTTGGTCACATCTATTTTCAAATTTCCGTTTTTATTGGTAATAAATAGGTTTGGCGGCTATGACCTCAACTTCATCTAAATTAGTAGTGCTTTCAGTGAGTTGAATTGTTAAGTATAGATTTTTATTTAACTAAAGTTTCGCAGCAAAATTTCCTATGCTGTTGCTGCAAACTTTGAGTTTTTCGGTTTATTGATTAATCGGCGTAGTCAACTGGCAC
>QILY01000145.1 GCA_003232155.1 Maribacter sp. | reverse complement strand
TTATTTTTTTAAAATGGTTAGGAAGTGTTTCTCTTGGAAAATCAGTAGTCTCTAAGCTATGTTCAAATATCAGTTGCATAACTGCTTCAGCCTGTAATCGTGCATTTGCTTCTGCAGCTTTGATTTTTTTTAGGATGCTTTTCTGTAAGTGTATAAAATCATCTATTTCTTTATCGGCCAATTTTTTTAAATGGGCCGAATTTGTTTCATTAAAAAGTAATTTCCCTGTTTTATTTAGGTCAAAAGCAATATCCCAACTTTTATCATCATCAATTTTTTCTAAGGCAAAATCAATAAGTACTTTGGTTAATTTTGGATCTTTGCCCGCTTTGTTTATGAGTCTTGAAACAGCTTCGTCAAGTAATAGGTCAATATCAAGCACTACCTCAAAATTCTGAGGTAGTTTCAGGTCTTTTGCAAAGGTTCTTATAAGGCGGTGCGTAAATTTATCTATGGTCGAAACATCAAAAAAGGCATAGTTGTGAAGAATTTCTTTTAGAACGGTTTTTGATTTCTGCTGTAGTTTAAGAGGTTCTATTTGAAGTTCTTCTACAAGCTCATCAAACATTGGAGAAGTTTTTTCTATATTCGATTTTAAGCTGAACTTGTACAAATTGTCAAGAATACGGTGTTTCATTTCATTTACCGCCTTATTGGTAAAAGTAATAGCCAAAATTTGTTTGTATCCTTTAGTGTTTAATAAAATAATTTTAAGATACTCTTTGGCGAGCGTATAGGTCTTGCCTGAGCCCGCTGATGCATTATATATTTTAAATGGAGTGTCTTGCACCTAATTTTTGCTTGCAAATTACACAATCTATAACAGTTCTTAACAAATAATATGATGAATATGTTTGTTAAAAGATGTAAATTTGAGGAAACATTTTTTAACTAAAAACACAATAATTATGGCTTTTGAATTACCACAATTATCTTATGCATATGATGCATTAGAACCACATATTGATGCAAGAACTATGGAAATACACCATACAAAACATCACAACGGTTATACTACAAAATTGAATGGTGCTATTGAGGGTACTGATCTTGAGGACAAGTCAATTGAAGATATTTTGACCCATTTAGATATGTCAAACGGAGCTGTCAGAAATAACGGGGGCGGTTTTTATAACCATTCTTTGTTCTGGTCGATTATGTCGCCAAATGGAGGAGGTAGTCCTTCAGGGGAATTGGCCGATGCCATAAATAGTGCTTTCGGTTCTTTTGAAGATTTCAAAAATAAATTCAGTAGCGCAGCAGGCACAAGATTTGGTTCTGGTTGGGCTTGGTTATGTGTTCACAAAGGTGGCAAAGTAGAAATTTGCTCAACACCCAATCAAGATAATTCGTTAATGCCAGGAGTAGGTTGTGGTGGTTGCCCTATTTTAGGCTTAGATGTTTGGGAACATGCTTACTATTTAAATTATCAAAATAGAAGACCTGATTATGTTAATGCATTTTTCAATGTTATTAATTGGGATAAAGTTTCTGAATTGTACACAGCGAACAAATAGAAAGTTCTTTCATCCCGTCAAAAAATAAAAAAACCATCCCGAATATTCGGGATGGTTTTTTTATTTGATAGAAAAGGGCGGAGAAGTCTCCACCCTTTTCGTCCCAAATCTTACCATAAACTTAACCTACTTATGCTATGGCAATACTAAATTACTGGTATTGTGGGGAATAAAAAAGAAATTTTAAGAAATTTTAAGAGCTTTGTTGTACAAAAGATGTAAGTAAGCTTCTTATGAAGTGAGGTTAACCTTGTCAAAGATTAGGGTTGAAGCAATAAAAAAGGCGGAGCATAGCCCCATCTTTTTTTTCAAATCTTACCATGAACTTAACCTACTTATGTTATGGCCCTCCAAAAGTATAGCGCTCTTTCTTCCTAAAAAAGGTTATGGACGAACACCCCAACCTCTGGTTGAAATGTTTTTTTAGTAATTATACTGTATTCTATAGTGTAGAAAGGAAATAAATGGAAAAGACGAAAATAAAAAGACGGAGCATAGCCCCGTCTTTTTCCCCAAATCTTACCATGAACTTAACCTACTTATGCTATGGTTCTCCAAAAGTACAGTGTTGTTTCTTTTTGAGAAAATATTTTGGATGAACGCCCTAATCTCTGGTTGAAATGCTTTTTTAGTAATTATACTGTATTCTAATAAGTGTAGAAAGGAAAATGGAAAAGACGAAAATAAAAAGACGGAGCATAGCCCCGTCTTTTTCCCCAAATCTTACCATGAACTTAACCTACTTATGCTATGGTTCTTCAAAAGTATAGTTTAGATTGATAGGTAGAAAAGTTCTTTGACAAAGAACTCATTAAATAGGTTAAAGTGTAGGTTTTAGAAGTAATACCAATATGACTATAAAATAGCTCATTCAAACTCGTTCATTTTTCGTTCTACTTTCTTACATGACTCGCTACTAAATGTCCACTTTTTTGTTGCAAGTCCAGTAATAACAAAATCAATATATTGGACAAAGTCAATAATTACTAGGAAACTATTTTAGTACTATAATAATACTCAAATCTCAATCCCTAAAATGGATAGCCAAAGTCTCAAAAATCATTAATTCTGACAGTTAATGATGTTAATTGAAGATAGAAATGTTAAAGTTTAAAGAAAAATCAAAAAGCGAGCAAAAAGTGAGCAATTTTTTAAACGACAAAGACCCTCGATTTCTCGAAGGCCTTTATTTATTAAGCGGTCTGGACGGGACTCGAACCCGCGACCCCCTGCGTGACAGGCAGGTATTCTAACCAACTGAACTACCAGACCGTGGCGTTTAGCGACTGCAAATATACATCGCTTATTGAATAGCACAAACAATTTTCTTAAAAATAAATGATGGACTTAAATAAATTTATGGCGCTCAACCATATAGGTGTTCAAAATTTTAGAAAAATCACCTCGTACATCAGCTTCAACGTATCTAATTTTGTACTGGGCACACTTCATTTTTATAGTTTTAAAATAGGATCTCACACTCTTTTCGTAAACTTCTTTTATATTTTCGGCATACAGATCAATATGTTCCCCTGTTTCTACATCAACATAGCGTTTTGGCGTATTTTCAAAATTAAACTGTTGCTCTTTTTCTTTATCTAACAGATGAAATAATACTACTTCGTGTTTGTTGTATTTTAAATGACGTAGGGCATCAAATAGTTTTTCATCATCAGTTGTAGTCTGAAACATATCTGTAAATAAAAAAATAAGACTACGCCTTTTTATTTTTTCAGCAATTTGATGCAGATAGGTATACGTTTCTGTTTGTTGTGCTGGTTTAGTTTCTTGACTTATTTCAGAGAGTTTAGCTAATAACATTTGATGGTGACGCTCACTTCCTTTTTCTGATGAATAAAAATTATAGGCATCAGAGTATACACTTAAACCTATGGCATCACGTTGTCGCTTTAAAATATTCATTAGGGCAGCTATTGCCAAAACACCAAAACCTATTTTATTTAGAGCATCAATTCCTGAATTTTCAACTTCAGGATAATACATTGATGCCGAAGCATCTAAAATCATGTGACACCTTAGGTTGGTCTCTTCTTCATAACGTTTGGTGTAGAGTTTATCCGTTTTTGCAAACAGTTTCCAATCAATATGTTTGGTGCTTTCACCATTGTTATAGATTTTATGTTCTGCAAATTCTGCAGAAAAACCATGAAACGGACTCTTATGTATCCCACTAATAAACCCTTCTACCACTTGATTGGCCAAAAGCTCTAAGTTTTGAAATAAAGATGCTTTATTTAATTCAGATTGGAGGTTCATATTGCTAAGATAGGGATATTAGACTGTTGCTTGGTTGCTGGTTGCTAGTTGCTGAAAATATATTTTTTCTCAACTCATAAACAAATAAACGTATAAACCTTTTCAATAAACCTCTAAACTCCCAAACCAAAAATCCCGCTTCTGCGGGATTTTTTAAATCTAATACGTTATGGAGTGACTACAATAGTGCGTCAATAGCGTCAGTATAGACTTTCTTTGGAGAAACGCCTACTTGTCTACTAATAATTTCACCGTTTTTGAATACTAATACTGTTGGTATATTACGTACACCATATTTAGCAGCAAATTCTTGATTTGCATCAACATCTACCTTACCAACTACAGCTTTACCTTCATATTCTGTACTAACCTCATCGATTACTGGACCTACCATTCTACAAGGCCCGCACCATGCTGCCCAAAAATCGACTACTACTGGTTTATCGCTTTGTAATACTATTTCGTCAAAAGTAGCGTCTGTTATTTCTAATGCCATTATTTGTTATTTTAATGATTATGCAAATTTAGTCAAATATTCTTCGACTTCCTTACTAACGCTGTATTCGTTTTAGCTATTGCACATTGATGAAATTTATAGTCGTTTTTAACACGAAGAAACTAAAAGGAACCTGTTTTGATTTCACCATCAATTCAACTTATAATGAACCACATTCTCTTCTAACTGATGTAAAAGTTCGCTAGAGATCTGTACTTTTTGTTTTCTGCTCGATAAGTTGACCTTTATCTCTTCTTCCATCCCATACACGATAAAATTCAAAGGATGATTGCCTTTATGGGAAACCAAAGTATCTTTCAATTGATGGATGCTTTCTTCTTTCAATTCATCAATATTGAGTTTGATGGTCAGTTTTTTTGC
>QILY01000176.1 GCA_003232155.1 Maribacter sp. | reverse complement strand
AAAACCAATTTTAACCATCGCATTTATTTTTTATTCTTTACTGACCTTTGCACAAACAACAATTTCGGGAATTGTTACAGATAGAAAAGACAAGCCTGTTCAGGGAGCAAATATTTATCTAGAAGGAACCTATGACGGGGCATCATCCGACGAAAACGGAAAATTCACTTTTGAAACTTCAGAAACAGGAACTCAAAACCTTGTCGTATCTATGATATCCTATGATGTTTATAGGCAGGCAGGCGATGTTTCTTATTTAAAGGATTTGAAAATCCAACTACAGGAAGCTATCAATCAATTAACAGGGGTTACGTTGACGGCAGGAAGTTTTCAAGCAGGCGATAATTCGAAAGTATCTGTTTTAAAACCTTTGGATATTGTAACTACGGCAGGTGCGGCCGGTGATTTTGTTGCGGCATTACAAACTTTACCGGGAACAACTACGGTCAATGAAGATGGTCGTTTATTTGTTCGTGGAGGAGAAGCAGGGGAAACACAAGTTTTTATTGACGGACTTCGCGTTTTTCAACCTTTTAATGCAACAGCAAACAACATTCCTACCAGAGGTCGATTTTCTCCTTTTCTATTTAAAGGGATAACTTTTAGTACAGGTGGTTATTCGGCTGAATATGGCCAAGCACTTTCAAGTGTACTATTATTGAATACTATTGATGTACCTGATCAAGAAAAGACTGATATTTCGATTATGTCTGTTGGTGGGGGAGTAGGCCATACTGAAATTTGGGGTGATGAGTCATTGAGTTTGAATACTTCTTATATCAATTTTATATCAATTTAGCTCCGTATCAAATATTGATTCCCAATGACCAAGGTGCTCGTTGGAAGAGACCTTATGAGTCTATTGCAGGTGAAGCGGTCTTTCGTAGTAAAAAAGAAAAGAGCCTGTTTAAATTGTACGCTGGCTTCAATTATGCCAACTTGGATATTGAGCAAGAAGATATCAATTTCACTGATTTTGTAAGATTTGGTTTAAAGAACAATAACCTATACCTAAACTCTTCATATAAACAATTTTTTGAAAATGAATGGACATTAACTGCTGGTGTCAGTATATCTTCAGATAAGAATGATATTGGAGTTTTAACCAATAGGATAAATACAAAAGAGAACGCATCACATGTTAAACTGAAATTGAAAAAGAGTTTTAGTAATCGTTTTCAGCTCAATTTTGGAGCTGAACATTTCATCACTGATTATTCTGATACATTCATAGCTGAAAACGGATTTACTTTTGATACGGGTTATATGGATAATCTAACAGGAGCTTTTGCAGAAGGGGATATTTTCTTTAGTAACAGTTTTGCTATGAAATTGGGGGTAAGAACTGAGTATTCTAATGTATTAAAAGATTTTACCATTTCTCCTAGAGTTTCATTAGCTTATAAGAGTAGCCCTAACGGACAGTTTTCATTGGCCTATGGTGATTTTTATCAAAACCCATTGACTGAATATTTAAGGTACGACCAAAGTTTGGAGACTGAAAAAACATCACATTATATCTTTAACTATCAATATACGGGAGATGGTAAAACCTTTAGGGCAGAAGCGTATTACAAAGATTACGATAAGCTGACCAAGTATAATACCCAGCGAGCCCAGTTCGATTCTGAATTCAATAATTCAGGAAATGGTTATGCCACAGGATTGGATCTTTTTTGGAGAGACAATAAAAGTATAAAAAACCTCGATTACTGGGTGTCCTATTCTTATTTGAACACAGAACGTGACTATCGTAATTTTAGAGAAAGCGCTACCCCCAATTTTGCGCCCGAGCACAACCTATCGATCGTGACCAAATACTTTATTACCGATTGGCGCTCACAAATAGGAATATCTTATAATTTTGGCTCAGGTAGACCTTATGATAATCCTAATACTACCGAGTTTTTAGGTGAGAAAACCAAAGCGTTTAATAATTTGAGCGTAAACTGGGCTTATTTAATATCACAACAAAAGATACTATATTTCTCGGTCAGTAATGCTGCCGGTTTTAGAAATGTAAACGGTTATCAGTATGCCGATACTCCAAATACGGATGGTGTTTTCGACCGTCGGGCAATTCGCCCTACGGCAGATACTTTTGTCTTTGTAGGTTTCTTTTGGACCATTAGTCAAGATAAGAAAAGCAATCAGTTAGATAACTTATAAATAGAAATTTTTCTTTTGAGGTGCCCTTAACCGTATGGTTCGCAAGGAACTTAGCGTAAAATCGATTCAAGAATGTCCCCAATTATCAGGATCGTTATTTTCATTCGGTGAGAGCCCTATAATATCTCCCTTCGTACTGGCACCTAAACCAATTACACTTCGATTTACATAATTGAAATAGCTGGTCACTTGATTGATCTCTAATATCTCGCCTTCAGAGAATCCAAGGTCTATCAAATTTGTAAAATCTGTTTCTTCAATATCTTGAACATTCAGTGTCAACTTTTTGGCATAAATAGCTCCGCTCCTATATTTTGAACCAAAGAAAGAATCCAAAGTATCACTTTTTACAGCTTCTAAAAATTGTTTTGCTTTGATATCATCGTTCAAAAGCCTTTTTAGTCCAGCAAAATGATGATCAAAACAATATTTACAATGGTTGAGATGACTTATATAAACCCCTAAAGCTTCTAAATACCACTTGGGCAAAGTGTTTGCCGAGTGGTGTAGAACAGCCTTATACAAGACCATATGGCCTTCAAGGGTATGTGGTCGTAGACTATGGATCATTAACACATTATCTACATTGTCATTTGGCCCCTTTACCCGTTTGTACAGACTTTTTAATTTGCCTTTGGCTTCGTTGTAGTCGATTGTTTTTATCCAACTCATAAATTTCTCTTTTGGAAATTGATTTAATGGGAATATACTCGTTTTTGTGATCGGAATTTGGTTTTGTATACTAAAAACCAAATTTGTCACACAGTAGAATTTAGATATCCCGATCCCTTAGGATTAATCCATACTTTATGAAGAGCGAAGAACTTTCCCAAATCAAAAAAATGCTTCAAGAACAGGCTATATTGATGATGGCGCAATTGCCATGTCTGTATTTCTGGCAATGGAATTAGAGAAGCCTCTTTTGGTTAAAGGTCCCGTAGGAGTTGGAAAAACAGAGATTACCAAGGTAATGGTGAAGGCGATGAAAACTGAATAATGCGGGTTATGATATACGAATTGTAAGACTACCTATGTAATAACATATTTTATACTTCAGTGAGATTGGAAAAATCAAAATGGCACCATAAAAAAAGTGTTAGCCTATATAAAATAGGCTAACACTCCAAAAAAC
>QILY01000140.1 GCA_003232155.1 Maribacter sp. | reverse complement strand
GAATCTATAAATCGAACAGCATTATCCTGATCGATTATCTGGTCTATAGATTCTGGGAATAATACTGCTTGACTTCTATCAAATCCTGTAAGGTAACTCATGCTTTATGTTAAGATTTACAACAGAAATCGAAGGTCTAATCCGCTATAATTATCCCACTTTATTGTTCATGGTTTTTAGACAGTCTGACGTCTCTTGTATGGTGTATTTGCATCCCGCAGGGTGCAAATGCAATATACAAATTGTTAGTAAACGTTTTCAATCTGCAAACTGCACTCTAATTAATGGGCTACTTATAAGGCTATAAATAACTTTTACATTCATATGGAAGCTCGTTGCAATTGATTCGGTGAATTTTTTCAGTTCTTGTATTTTTTTATTGTCATAATAGATGCCATTCATAAATACTCCATCAATTTTTTTTGTGTTTGTGATATTTTCTAATGGGTTACTGTTAAGAATGATCAAGTCTGCTATTTTTCCAATCTCTACAGCACCATATTGATTATCCAATTCTGCGTATTTCGCCGACACTACAGTAGCACTTTGCAAGGCTTCAAGATTAGACAGCCCGCTTTTGGTCAAATCTTCTAATTCCGTATGCAAGCTAAAACCTGCAAAAGTGTAGGAATCTGTCACGTCTGTTCCTGCCATAATAGGCACTCCTATTTCGTGAGCCATTTTTACTTGTTCTTGCACGGCTTTATAAAAGTCTATACTTAACCCTTTCCACTCGTTGGATAAGTTTCTTTTCTTGTTGTTGCTTATATCCATACCCCACCACAACTTCTTCCTTACAAGAGAAATATACTTTAAGCCAGGATTGTTCAAAAAGGCTTCTTTATGAGCAAAAGCTTCAAATTTATGTATTTGGAGGGTTGGAGTCCAGTATGCATTTTTATCTCTCATTAGCTCCATTAAATTGCTTGCAGCTTTCAAATCAAAATCCGCAATCATAGACCTGTATGATTTCTTAAAATATGCCTTAAAATTATCTGAATTTCTTAAGCTATCCGCTCCAGGGAAGCACTCAAACATAAAAATACGTCCGTGCTCAAAACTCCTTTGCCCCAAGTTGACGGCCTCTTCAAGGGTTAGAAACATAGGTTTATGACCAGCAAGGTGTATCCCATAGTTACTCGCTTCAAACGCTAGTTTACGGTAAGCTTTTACTGGTATCTGCTGATAGACTTTAATGAAATTCACCCCCTCATTTTTATAGAAATCTAATAGGGGAACGACATCTTCTTCAGTTTGTAGTTTGAAAAACTCCGGAAAACTATTTGGGACAGAAAATGCACCATCCATCTGATAACTACCTTGATAGACATACCTTGGAGTTACTCTATTGTTATTACCTAAGTCTTCATTCCATTGTAAACGTTCTTTACTACCTACCCAATAACTATCCCTCTTATTGAGTTGGCCTGACATATCTCTTATTCCTGTAATCCCATTAGCTATGTAAAGTGGATGATGAAGCCATTCTGAATGCTGATTGGAATGTGTGTGCATATCCCATAATCCGGGCATTATATACTTTCCTTTACCATCGATAATAAAATCTGAATTTTTTGGTTTTATAACTCCCACCGTATCTATAAACTTAATAGTATTGTCCTTTATAAGGATATCGCGGTTGACTAAAATTTCTCCCGATTTTATATCAATAATATTTACCGATTTTATTAGAATCGAATTATGTTTTTCAGGAGTATTCAGTTTTGGAAGTGGCCAAAGAATAGCTGTTGTAATAACTATTGCCAGTAGCAGTAAAAGAATTGATAATACTTTAAGGACTTTGAGTACTCTTTTTTTCATTTTTATAAGTCGTAATGAATCAAGGAGACGACTGAATTGCAAGAATGTTACAAGATTTAACTACTTCTGTTTGCTAACGGTCAGAGCTAAGGTGCGTGGGTGCTACTTAGCTACTTGCACTAAAGTAACGAACCTGCGCCAGTCAAACAATGTCCTATCAAATGGATAGCATAATCTGGATTGGGAGTTCGGAGAAATAAATTTGAAAGTTAGAAAGCACTAAGGCGTTGGGAGTGGGCGAACTGCACTTAAGATTCTCGAAGGTAGTCTCACCCATGCGGCTTTAGTGCAAGTTATGGAGCTTTTATCAGTTCAAGAATATCATCAGACTCAGATTTCAAATAATGACTAATCCTCAAAATATTCATAGTTAGTAGCTCCGAAATATGCTTGGTCGTTAGATTACCAGTATTAAGGTAAACTATTTTTGGAGGTGTTCCATGCATTGCGTTAAGGTCAACAAAGTCAGAATCAAAGGTAACTATTGCAAAATCATTGTTACGGGCAAATTGAAAAATTTCAAAGTCTGAAGAATTCTCTAGTCCAAGGAAGCGTACCTGTTGGCAGGTTGAGAATTCCTGTGGTAGGGTTTTTAAAATTCTTGGAGATAAGTTTTGATCAAATAGAAGGTTCACGTAACAGAAATCAACCTTCTTTCTTTGTCAGCAGCATAGGCGAGGCAGGCATCAATCATCTCGTCAGTTAATTCTTCAAA
>QILY01000153.1 GCA_003232155.1 Maribacter sp. | reverse complement strand
CCATCTGCATCATTTATCAGTAACCCTATCACCGACATGGCTATGGGCAGCATGACTACGGTACTTGCAGTATTGCTTATCCACATACTTAAAGAAGCTGTAGCAATCATAAAACCTAAGACAACCTTGTTGGGGCTTGTGCCCGTAATTTTTATAATATTCAGTGCTATGCGTTTGTGTAAGTTTACTTTTTCTAAAGCTAAAGCCATTACAAACCCTCCAAAAAACAGGAATACTATAGGGCTGCCGTAATTTGCGCCCACATCGCCAATGGGCATTATTTTTAATAATGGGAAAAGTATTAAAGGAAGTAATGCGGTCACTGAGATAGAAACTGCTTCGGTAATCCACCAAATAACCATCCATAGGGCTACAGCAATAACAGCATCTCCTTTTTCTGAAATTAATTCAAAGGGTAAATTTATTAGTATAAGAAATAAGATAGGTCCTAAAAAGAGGCCTAATTTACTACTGAGTTGCATAGAATTTTATTGAAGCCCTAAGCTATGTTATTTCTTTTGAATTAAAAAAATGGGCTAAGACTTTAATTCAACCATTTTAGATTCACCGTCAACTACAACTTTTATCAACCCGTTCTTAGAAAGTGCTTTCATTGATCTGTCCCATTTTTTGCCACTAAGTCCAGCTTGGGATTTTAAAGATGCTAGCTCCATATTGCCGTTGGATTTGAGCATGGCAATAATATTTTCTTCTTCTTCGGTCAGTTCAATAGCTTTCTTTTCAGGTCGCATTTGCGGAAAGAACAATACTTCTTGTATTGATGAATTATTGGTCATTAACATTACTAAACGGTCAATACCAATACCAATGCCCGAAGTAGGTGGCATTCCGTATTCTAAAGCACGAATAAAATCATGATCAATGAACATGGCCTCGTCATCACCTTTTTCAGAAAGGCGTAATTGTTCTTCAAAACGTTCACGTTGATCAATGGGATCATTTAACTCTGAATAGCAATTGGCCAATTCTTTACCGTTGACCAATAGTTCAAAACGCTCAGTAAGTGCAGGG
The DNA here is from genome assembly GCA_003232155.1 of Maribacter sp. GTDB lineage: Bacteria > Bacteroidota > Bacteroidia > Flavobacteriales > Flavobacteriaceae > Maribacter_C. The sequence continues at coordinate 1,512 of QILY01000153.1, read as the reverse complement.
TTGTCACGATGCTCTTTGGTCAACGGACTCATCTCTTTAGGATAGTCCGTTATGAAAGTGGGTTGTACATAATGATGCTCGCATTTTTCACCAAAAATTTCATCGATCAATTTGCCAATACCCATAGTGCCGTCAACTTCAAGGCCTAATTTTTGCGCTGTTTCCCTTAACGCTACTTCATTCATTCCGGCAACATCAACACCTGTATGAATTTTTATAGCTTCTAGAATAGGAATACGAGCATAAGGTGCTTTAAATTCAATCTCATTCTCACCTACAGTTACTTTTGAAGTGCCATTAGCATCAATGGCTACTTTTTCTAAAAGTGCTTCAGTGGTATCCATCATCCAATGGTAATCTTTATAAGCTACATAAAGTTCCATTACCGTAAATTCAGGGTTATGGGTACGATCCATACCTTCGTTTCTAAAATCTTTAGAAAACTCGTACACCCCATCAAAACCACCAACAATCAATCTTTTTAAATAGAGTTCGTTGGCAACTCTTAAATACAACGGTATGTTCAGCGCATTGTGATGTGTTAAAAACGGACGTGCCGAAGCTCCACCTGGAATAGGTTGTAAAATAGGGGTTTCAACTTCTAAATATCCACGGTCATTATAAAATTGACGTATACTATTTGTAATCTTTGTACGCTTTACAAATGTTTCTTTTACCGATGGGTTTACTACCAAATCTACATAGCGCTGACGATACCTTAGTTCAGGGTCATTGAATTCATCATACACATTGCCTTCTGCATCTTTCTTAGGCAGAGGTAATGGGCGTAAGGCCTTGCTCAACATGGTGAAGTTTTTCACCATCACCGTTTTTTCACCTACTTGAGTGGTAAAAAGTGTTCCTTCAATACCAATAATATCACCAATGTCGAGTAGTTTTTTATACACCACATTGTAAAGGGCCTTGTCTTCCCCTATGCAAATTTCATCTCTATTAAAGTATACTTGAATACGACCTGTGCTATCTTGCAATTCTGCAAAAGAGGCTTTACCTTGAATACGGCGCGACATGAGCCTGCCAGAAATCACTACCTTTTTTCCTTCCTCATAATTCTCCTTGATATCCATAGCTAATGCATCTACGGGGTATAAAGCAGCTGGGTAAGGGTCAATACCTAATTCTCTTAATTTGGTCAATTTTTCCCTTCTGATGATTTCTTGTTCTGACAATTGCATAAAAATGATATTAAGGCTGCAAATATAAGGTTTCGACAGATTAATTTAACAATGATCTAGGCTGAAAAAGTTTAGATGTGTATTAGTTTATGAGTTTATAATGCTGTTGTTTTATAATTGATAATTTGATGGGGATTACGATATACTCGTGCCAAATGGAAATTCGGGAGAATCAAGGCAGGTTTTTTCTCATACCAAGGCACGACATAGCGAAAGCTATGGGCGAGCTAGAGCGGTGGCGCAAGCATAGCCTGAGCTACGGCGATAAATTTTAACAGGACAGAGCGTTAAGAAAATGTCTTGCAGACATTTTTAG
>QILY01000169.1 GCA_003232155.1 Maribacter sp. | reverse complement strand
GGGCAAAAACCCGATAAGGCCTATGGGGCCGTTATGCCACCTATATACCAAACCTCTACCTATGTTCAATCTACACCTGGCGGCCATAAAGGGTATGAGTATTCAAGAAGCGCCAACCCCACCCGAACTGCTTTAGAAAATTCTTTGGCAAGTATTGAAAATGGTAATTATGGTTTGGCCTTTGGCAGCGGCTTGGCTGCTATAGATGCTGTTATAAAATTATTGAACCCAGGTGATGAGGTAGTTTCTACTAATGATCTATATGGGGGCAGTTACCGTTTGTTTAAACAAATATTCGAGAAATTTGGTATAGGATTTCATTTTATAGGAATGCAAAATGCCGATAAGATTGAAGACTATATTACAGAGAAAACCAAGCTAATATGGGTAGAGACCCCTACCAACCCTATGATGAATATCATCGATATTAAGGCAGTGTCAGAATTGGCTAAAAAGCATAATATGTTGTTAGCGGTTGATAATACATTCGCAACACCTTATTTACAAACACCTTTAGATTTGGGAGCTGATATTGTGATGCATTCTGCTACTAAATATTTAGGGGGCCATAGCGATGTAGTGGTCGGTGCTTTGGTTGTAAAGGATAAAGAATTAGCTGATAAACTCTATTTTATTCAAAATGCCAGTGGTGCCGTTTGCGGCCCTATGGATAGTTTTCTAACGCTTCGCGGGATTAAAACGCTTCATGTTAGAATGCAACGCCATTGCGAAAACGGGAAGGCTATAGTAGAATATTTGGTAAACCATCCCAAAATCGAAAAGGTATATTGGCCAGGACTCGAAGACCATCCAAATCACCATATTGCCAAGAGTCAAATGAATGATTTTGGAGGCATGGTTTCTTTTATTCCAAAAGGAAGCAGTTATGAAGAAGCTATAAAAATTGTAGAAAAACTCGAAATTTTCACCCTAGCTGAATCATTGGGCGGTGTTGAAAGTTTGGCTGGTCACCCGGCAAGTATGACTCATGCCAGCATACCTAAAGAAGAACGTGAAAAAAGCGGAGTTGTAGATTCCCTGATTCGTTTGAGTGTAGGTATAGAAGACAGTGCCGATTTAATAGCAGACTTAGAACAAGCCATAGGATAAATATATTGTCAAATTTTAAAAATTATTGGGTATAAATTATAGAAATAACATAATTTTGCCTTTATATTTTGAATTCAATAAAATAAATACATTTTCAAAGTCTCTATATGGAAACAAAGATCAACAAGTTTATGAATGAGGTTCGTACTAGAAACGGTCACGAACCCGAATTCATCCAAGCAGTACTGGAAGTAGCCGAAACAGTTATTCCGTATATCGCAAAAAACAAAATATACAATGGTAAAAACATTCTTTTAAGAATGGTCGAGCCAGAAAGATTACTCTCATTTAGAGTAGCTTGGGTAGATGATTCTGGCGAAATACATGTAAACAGAGGGTACCGTATTCAAATGAATTCGGCCATTGGCCCATATAAAGGAGGTTTGCGTTTTCACCCTTCGGTAAATGCTAGTATTTTAAAATTCTTGGCTTTTGAACAAGTTTTTAAAAATAGCCTTACCACATTACCTATGGGTGGAGGTAAAGGGGGTTCGGATTTTGACCCAAAAGGAAAATCTGATGATGAAGTAATGCGTTTTTGCCATGCTTTTATGTTAGAATTGAACAGACATATTGGCCCTAATACCGATGTGCCTGCCGGTGATATCGGAGTAGGCTCAAGAGAAATTGGTTTCTTGTTCGGTATGTACAAAAAAATTAGAAATGAATTTACAGGAGTATTAACAGGTAAAGGCCGCTCATGGGGCGGTTCTTTAATACGCCCAGAAGCTACAGGTTATGGTACGGTATATTTTGCACAAAGCATGCTAGAGACCCAAGGCGCCGATTTTTCAGGAAAAGATGTTGTAATATCCGGTTCAGGAAACGTTGCTCAGTATGCAGCTGAAAAGGCATTGCAATTGGGGGCCAAAGTATTGACACTTTCCGATTCACAAGGTTATATTCATGATGCCGATGGTATTGATGAAGATAAATTGACTTATGTGATGGATTTGAAAAACAACAGAAGAGGTCGTATCTCTGAATATGCCGATACCTATAAATCGGCTACTTTTCATAAAGGAAAAACCCCCTGGGAAGTGAAATGTGATATTGCATTGCCATGTGCTACACAAAATGAATTAGGAGGCGATGATGCTAAAACATTAATTAAAAACGGATGTATTTGTATCGCTGAAGGGGCTAATATGCCTTCAACACCCGAAGCTATTCATGAATTTCATGAAGCAAAGATACTTTTTGCGCCAGGTAAAGCATCAAATGCTGGTGGTGTTGCAACCTCAGGTCTTGAAATGTCTCAAAATTCACTGCGTATTAGTTGGACAAGAGAAGAGGTTGATGAAAAACTAAAGGGCATCATGACTGATATTCATGATTCTTGTATTGAATATGGTAAAGACGAAAATGGCTATTGTAACTATGTAAAAGGAGCAAATATTGCTGGTTTTGTAAAAGTTGCAGATGCAATGTTGGCACAAGGAGTTATTTAAGTTTTCAATCTACA
>QILY01000308.1 GCA_003232155.1 Maribacter sp. | reverse complement strand
AGGCTTTGGGAAAAGGGTATGCCAGAACGTGAATGGCGCTATCAAACCCCAATGAATATTCTCATAAAAGCATCAAACGGGGCATCTGATTTCGGAAATAAATTCGGGCAGCCTCTCATTACAGGTTCGGTTTTGACTTTTGAACATACAGAAGATAATAGACGTGTCGCCTATGACAAAGTGATTATGCAAGCTGGTGGTATTGGCTATGGCAAAGCAGAGCAAGCTATAAAAGATACGCCACAAACAGGAGATAAAATAGTAATTCTTGGTGGTGATAACTACCGCATAGGAATGGGCGGGGCTGCCGTATCAAGTGCCGATACAGGAGAATTTAGTTCGGCCATTGAATTAAATGCAGTACAACGTTCCAATCCTGAAATGCAAAAACGAGCGGCCAATGCCGTTCGTGGTATGGTAGAAAGTGATGTGAATTCTATTGTATCCATTCATGACCATGGAGCAGGCGGACACCTCAATTGCCTTTCCGAACTGGTAGAAGATACCGGCGGAAAAATTGATTTGGATAAACTCCCCCTTGGTGACCCTACCCTATCTGCTAAAGAAATTATAGGCAATGAATCACAAGAACGTATGGGACTTGTGATCGGTAAAAATGATGTTGATCTATTACAGCGAATTGCAGATCGTGAACGCTCGCCCATGTATGAAGTAGGTGATGTTACTGGAGATGGTCGATTTACCTTTGAATCTAAGACTACTGGTGAAAAACCGATGGATGTTAAGCTTTCCGATATTTTTGGAAGTTCTCCAAAAACAATTTTGACCGATACATCAATTGAAAGAACTTATAAAAATGCTGAGTATTCATTGGAGTTCTTTCACGACTATTTGGAGCAAGTTTTACAATTGGAAGCTGTAGCCTGTAAAGATTGGTTAACGAACAAGGTAGATAGATGTGTAGGTGGCCGTGTTGCCAAACAACAATGTGCTGGTCCATTACAATTGCCCTTGAACAACGTAGGGGTAATGGCTTTAGATTATAAAGGGAAGGAAGGAATCGCCACTTCAATTGGCCACTCCCCTATTTCAGGATTGATCGATCCAGCTGCGGGAAGCAAAAACAGTATTGCAGAAGCCTTGACAAATATTATATGGGCACCTTTAAAAGACGGGTTGAAATCTGTTTCCCTTTCAGCTAACTGGATGTGGCCTTGTAAGAATGAAGGTGAAGATGCCAGACTCTATAAAGCTGTTCAAGCGATTTCTGATTTTTCAATTGCGTTGGGAATAAATGTCCCAACTGGAAAAGATTCGCTTTCTATGAAACAGAAATACAAAGATGGTGATGTTATTAGTCCTGGTACGGTGATTATTTCTGCCGCAGGAAATTGTAACGATATCAATAAAGTTGTAGAGCCAGTTCTGCAAAAAGATGGGGGTTCTATTTACTATATCAACCTATCAAAAGATAAGTATAAATTAGGCGGTTCTTCTTTCGGACAAATACTGAATTCCATCGGAAATGAAGCTCCTACTATAAAAGACGACGCATATTTTAAATCAGTTTTCAACGCTATTCAAACTTTAATTAAAAACGGACAAATCATAGCAGGTCATGATGTTGCATCGGGCGGATTGATTACTACTTTGTTAGAATTGTGTTTTGCAGATGTTGATTTAGGTGCAATAGTAGACTTGTCAGGTTTAGAAGAATCCGACACTATAAAATTGTTGTTTTCCGAAAATGCGGGAATTGTTTTTCAAGCTAAAGATATAGCAGTAGAACAATTCTTATCCGAAGCAAATGTCGATGTTAAAAAGATAGGTGAAGTAGTTTCTAAAGGTGCCTTAACCATCAAAAACGGTGATATGGAAATGGGATTAAATATTTCGTCTCTCCGTGACAAATGGTTTAAAACATCCTATTTACTAGATAATAAACAAACATCAAACGGTCTAGCTAAAAACCGATTTGATAATTATAAGGAGCAGCCGCTTCAATATATTTTCCCGACTTCGGCTCCGATCAGTCTCCCGAATCGTAACCTGAGCGTAGCCGAAGAAAGGCCCAAAGCAGCCATTCTAAGAGAAAAAGGCAGTAACTCAGAACGTGAAATGGCAAACGCCATGTACCTAGCCGGTTTTGATGTAAAAGATGTACATATGACCGATTTAATATCGGGTAGGGAAAACCTAGAAGACATTCAATTCATAGGTGCAGTTGGCGGCTTCTCAAATTCTGATGTTTTAGGGAGTGCCAAAGGCTGGGCAGGCGCTTTTAAATACAATGAAAAAGCAAACAAAACTTTAAAAAATTTCTTTGCTAGACCTGATACTTTATCTATAGGTATCTGCAACGGTTGCCAATTATTCATGGAGCTGGATTTGATAAACCCAGAGCATCGTACACATGGTAAAATGACCTATAATGATTCTCATAAACACGAAAGTAATTTTACATCTGTAAAAATTCAGGAAAATAATTCTATAATGCTTTCAAGTTTAGCCGGAACAACGCTCGGTGTTTGGATATCACATGGAGAAGGTAAATTTAGTTTACCATTAGCTGAAAACAGCTATGGTATTGTTGCCAAATATAGGTATGAAGGCTATCCGGCAAATCC
>QILY01000165.1 GCA_003232155.1 Maribacter sp. | reverse complement strand
AGGCAACATATTGCAAAATCAATAGGCATGCGGTAATACCAATGGCTAGTCCCCCAATATTAACCCCAGAATAGACCTTGTTTTTGAGAAGGTTCCGCCAAGCGATTTTTAGATAGTTCTTAAACATGATTGCTATTTTTTGATTAATGTTTATTCCGTTCGCAAACTCTTTATGGGTTGGACCATGGCGGCTTTGATCGATTGAAATCCGATAGTTATAAATGCAATGAATACTGTCAAAATCCCTGTTACAATAAAAACCCACCATGATATTTCTATAGTATAGGCAAACCCTTGAAGCCATTTGTCCATAAGGTAATAAGCCAATGGGGATGCAATTAAGATAGCAAGCCCCACAAGTTTTAAAAAGTCTAATGAAATGAGGGTTGTAATACTACTTATACTAGCTCCCAACACTTTTCTTATACCTATTTCTTTAGTCCGCTGTTTAGCCGTGAATGTTGCTAGGCCGAAAAGGCCTAAACAGGAAATAAGAATAGAAATGAAGGCAAAATAATAGGTAAGTGCACCAGTCAAGGTTTCACTTTTGTACTTGGCAGCATATTCCTCATTTACGAAATCAAGGTGAAGCGGAACATCAGGTAAAACTTTGGTATAGATCGAATTGATATGAGCTAATGCTTCCTTAGTTTTTTCTGCTTTTAATTTCACGAACATAGTACCCGCATCAGAGGGGTCTAAAAAGAAAACAGAGGGCTGTATTGTTTCATAAAGTGATCTATTGTGAAAATCTTTCAAGACACCTATTATTTGTCTTTGACTGCCCCAGACTTCAACTGTTTTTCCTATGGGATCTGATAGCCCCATTATCTCAACTGCCTTTTGATTGATAACAATATTTAAAGTGTCAATACTCCCTTCAGAGTAATATCTTCCCTCGCTAAGTGGAATATCGAAAACCTCTGGAAAGTTATGCGCCGTCCATAATAAAGAGAACTCTATGTTCTGCTCACTAAGGGTTTTTCCGGGCCAATTAACTCCGCTGGAGGAAGCGCCCATATCTAAAGGAAAAGGGCCTGCCAAAGTAACATCTTCTATAGCATTTGAAGCAAGTAATTCGTTTCGAAGCACCTCATATTTTTCCGTTAATTGTTGATCTTGATGCGTTGAAACAATATGATCTTTGGCAATTCCAAGATCTTTTTCATTGATATAATTCACCTGTAATTTTACTATAATTGCTGCTACGATTAGTAATACAGCCAGTCCAAACTGTAGTACTACCAGCCCTTTTCTTAAGGAAATGGTATTATTATTCTCATTTGCTTTTCCTTTTAATGCCTCTACCGTTTTAAAGGAAGAAATGACGATAGCCGGATAAATGCCTGAAAGTACCGTTGTGACCAAGAATACTCCTACTATCAATAGCCAAATTTCTGGTCGGTCAATTCCCATATCCATACTTTTACCTACGAAATCATTCATGCTAGGTAATAATATCCAGACCAAAACAAAAGCCAAAACAAACGAAACAAATGTTACTATTCCAGTTTCTGTCAGAAACTGCCGAATCAAGGTTTTCTTATCTGCTCCGTTTACTTTTCTAATACCTATTTCAGCTGATCTTTTGGTAGCATAGGTTGTAGAAAGATTGATGAAATTGATACATGAAATAATCAAAAGAAATATAGCTGCAATCATAAATATTCTCACGTATTCTATGCGCCCCCCTGACACTTGAGCTTTTTCGTCATATTTACCGTATAAATAACCGTCAGAGAATTGTTGTAAAAAACAGCCTTCTTTTTGTTCCCCCTCGATGTTGTCTTGAAAAAGTTTTTGGAGTTTTACCGCAACTTCTTGATGGTCTGCACCTTCTTTTAGAAGATATGCACCTTGCATTCCCCCATTTTCCCATTCGAGCATCCAATCGTTTTTCTTTAAATACCCATTGAAGCCATAATAAAAATCGTTTTGAACGGATGAATTTTTGGGAAAATCTTTGAAAATCGCCTCTACCGTAAAATCTCCATTATCCATAATTTGTACACTACTTCCAATGGCCTCTTTCTTCCAACTGACACCCCAAAACTTTTTGGCAAGAGTTTCTGAAATTGCAAGTGCTTCAGGCTTTTTATCAAGTTGCGTAATATCCCCTAGAACCACAGGATACGAAAACGCATGGAAAAAGTCTACATTGGTAAATGTGCCAGATGCTCTATAATCTACATTTTCAACTTTTAAGTTATCCTCAAAACTCCGCCCCAATGTGATATATTTTTCTATTTCGGGAAGCTGGTCTTTGGCAGTTTTCAATAGTTGGTAAGGTACAGTTTCGTATACATCAAGCACCTCTTCTTCCAAAGGTATTGTTCGCTTTACCTGAAACAATCGATCATTGTTCACATGAAACTTATCCATGCCGTACTCTTCATAAACCCATAGTAGCATCAGAAATGATACCGTTAGGGCAATAGATAGTCCAAGTACGTTTATGAAAAAATAAACTTTATTTTTTCGAAGGTTCCGCCAAGCGATTTTCAGATAGTTCTTAAACATGATTATTATATTTTTTGAATGGTAGCTTCTCCAATTATAATTCCTTTATCAACTATAGGGAAACCTTTATAAGC
>QILY01000019.1 GCA_003232155.1 Maribacter sp. | reverse complement strand
CCGTAGCTATGCTATGCTAATAAAAAATGACTTCATATGAGCACAAAAGCGAATATTTTCGGTTCCAAACAAAAAGTTTAAACGAGTTCATAATTCAAAAAGTGAAGCGGCGAGGTAATCTGTCAAATTTATATTCCAATTCAACAGATTGCTTCGTCGCTTTGAACCTTAATTGTGCAATGGAGAATTTTGCTTTAGCTCCTCGCAAAGACGTTACAAGGGTATACTGACCCCAATACTGATATTTCTGCCAATATTGGCAATACCATCTGTTTTTAGGCGTGATAAATGGGATACGTAGCTAGTATTCAATATATTATTACCACTTACTCTAATATTTAGCTCTTGTTTGCCAAGGCTCACATTACCACCTATGCCTAGGTTTAAGAGATTATAGCCATCGGTAGGGGTTTCAAAATCGCTGATTTTGTCCGTGTCAAAGTATGATTGTAGCGTTAGAAAGGTGTACCCGCCTGTAAACCATGAATTCTCTTCAAACTCAATACGTAAGGTATTGGTCATATTATTTGCTGGAATAAGCGGTAAATATTCGTCATCATCCTGTTTTCCTGTAACCGTTGCGAACGAACTTTCAATATGGAGCCAATGAATAGGGTGGGGGTGAATATGAATTCCGATTTCACCGCCGTATAATCTTGCATTTTGTTGGCGGTATAGAAAAACGGGGTTCCCAGCAACAAAATCCCCATTGGGTTCAATAAATATATAGTTGTCAATACCATTATGAAAGCCATTAATAAAGAGCTCTACATGCTCATTTCGATATTCTATGGCTAGGTCAATTTGAAAATTTTGTTCATTCCCCAGATTCGGATTCCCTATTTCAAAACGGTTTGTACCTTCATGTACGCCATTAGAGGTCAGTTCCGCTAAATTAGGGGCTCTAAACCCTGTAGCCGTATTAATTCGCCCTGTTAGACTTTCGGTAATATTAATTTTATAGCCCAAAGCCGCATTGAAACTATTGAATTTTCTATCTAATGCAGCTATAAACCCTTCTTCAGTTGGCACACCGTTTTCTTCGCCAACAATGGAACGGCGGTCATAACGAATGCCAAATTGCACATCACTATTGCTACCTAAATGAAGATGAGAGGTTGCCAAAACACCAATATCATTGGTTGTAGCATCGGGAATAAGAATTTCTTCGCCAGAATTGTCGTTGGTTTGCCACATACCCTGTATGCCTACTATAGTTTCTAAATTTTTAAACTTCGGTAAATTGTATTGAAGGTTATAATTAAAAGTAGCGAGATCTATTTCTAATGCAGGAGCTTCTTCACCTTCTTCAAATTCTTTTCTATTATTTGAAATATACCCTAAAGTAGCTTCTAAACTAGACTTATCAAAGAAAATAGTATTCTTAGAACTTAAAATATGGCTTGTAATTTCTTGATAGGGTTCTATAGGGCTACGCTCTGTATTTTGAACTCCTATTTCTTCAGCTATACCTAAATCGGAACCGGTATAGTTATATCTAAGTGCTGTTTTAAAGTTAGAAGTCTGATATCCCAAACCCGCTTTTAAATCATACTCCGTAAATCTAGAATTGGTTACTCTTTCGTCATCTCCCGTTTTATAGTCGGCATGCGATGTAAGCCCCCCACGAATTATAAATTTGAAAGTATCAGAAGATGTTTTAAAACCGGCATTACCATTAAAGCCCAAAGTATTTGAAAAGTAATTTAGATCAACATCACCCGAGCTAGTATTTGCACGGGCAAACCGTTCGGGATTTAGATATAAAACGCCACCTAAGGCATCTGAACCATAAAGTAAAGAAGCTGGGCCTTTTATAACCTCAACACTCTCTATACCTGCATAGCCAATGCCTAAGCCATGCTCATCACCAAATTGTTGATTCTCTAAGCGAATACCTTGCGTGTATACTAAAACCCGATTAGAGCTTAATCCCCGTATTACAGGTTTACCAATGCCAATACCGGTAGATACACTTTCTACTCCTGCAATGTTGGTGATACCATCAGCAAGTGTAATCGCTCCTTTGTTTTTAAATTCTACAACACTGGCCTGTTCCACTTTCATTACATTTTCGCGTTGTAGCTTATGAAAGGGAGTAGAAACAATTACTTCTTCGATCTCTATTACAGAATTTTGTAATACAATATCCAAAGTATTCAGACCTTCTTGTATTTCTATGGTCTTAGAATAGGTTTTAAACCCTAAATAAGAAGCTATTACTTTATATTCTCCTATGGGTAGATTTTGTAAAATGTATTTTCCTTCTACCCCGGTGGTGGCTCCTTTTTCCAATTGTGGAAAATAGATCGATACCCCTTCAAGATAATTTATGTGTTCACAACAGCTAATAGTTCCTGAAATTGAATTTTGAGAATATCCGTAGAAAAAGAACATTCCCATATATGCTAATAGATATATGCGCTTCATTTGAATTTGAATTTTAAATGGTACTATTGATTTTTGATAAATGTGGATAGTTTATCAAACAATAGGTGGGCCTCTAAGCGCAAAATGTAGTTTTTGATATTTGGATATAAAAGAATATAAATCGAAGCTTTTCTCTTTTATAACAGGTGCGGTTAATTTTTCTAT
>QILY01000296.1 GCA_003232155.1 Maribacter sp. | reverse complement strand
AATGGGTAATATCATTTACTTTCTATTTAAATATGCTTGTAATATAATGGTAGCGCTAATTTCATCTACCAAGGCTTTATCCCGTCTTTGTTTTTTCTTTAAACCACTATCAATCATAGTCTGAAACGCCATTTTAGATGTAAAACGTTCATCTTGACGCTCAATGGGCATTTCAGGAAAAGTCTTTGATAATTGCTTCAAAAACGGTTTTATCAAAGCCTCTGATTCAGATGGAGTATTATTCATTTGTTTTGGCTCTCCAACAACAATACAATCCACATCCTCATCATTTAAATACTTTTTTAAAAAAATTATCAGGTCATGGGTACGCACTGTAGTAAGTCCTGAAGCGATTAACTGTAGTTCATCAGTTACCGCTATTCCAGTTCTTTTCTTACCATGATCCAATGCTAAAATACGTCCCAAATTAAATTTTTGGCAAAAATAAAGTATAAATTGTTATAAGTATAAAATTGATGGGGATTTCATACCCTTCATCTTATATTTGTTAAAAATTAGCATACAAAAATGACAGAATTAAGAAATACAATAGAAAGCGCATGGGAAAACCGTGAGCTCTTAAAAGAAAGTGATACACAAGATGCCATTAGAAAGCTTATTGATTTATTGGATAATGGTGAGCTACGTTGTGCAGAACCAACTTCAAATGGATGGCAGATCAACGAATGGGTAAAGAAAGGCGTGGTATTATATTTTCCTATTCAAAAAATGGAAACCTTAGAAGCGGGTATTTTTGAATATCATGATAAAATTCCATTAAAAAGAGGGTATAAAGCTAAAGGTATTCGTGTTGTACCGAACGCCGTAGCAAGGCACGGGGCTTATATTTCTCCAGGTACTATTCTTATGCCCTGTTATGTAAACCTTGGGGCTTATGTTGATGAAGGCACTATGGTAGATACATGGGCCACAGTTGGTAGTTGCGCACAAATAGGTAAAAATGTACATCTGAGTGGTGGCGTTGGTATTGGTGGGGTTTTAGAACCATTACAAGCTGCTCCCGTAATTATAGAAGACAATGCTTTTATAGGGTCTAGATGTATTGTAGTAGAAGGGGTTCATGTTGAACAAGAAGCTGTTTTAGGTGCCAATGTTGTACTTACCGCATCTACAAAAATTATTGATGTTACTGGTAATACTCCAATCGAAATGAAAGGTAGAGTACCTGCACGTTCAGTAGTTATACCTGGAAGTTACACTAAAAAGTTTGCTGCTGGCGAATATCAAGTACCTTGTGCTTTAATAATTGGCACCAGAAAAGAAAGTACAAACAAAAAAACCTCTTTGAACGATGCTTTACGAGAGCATGATGTTGCCGTGTAAGAGGCTGTTTTGAAATAAAATATATGAAAAGAAAAATACTGGTGATTCAGCAGAAAATGATCGGTGATGTTCTCACTAGCACCATTCTTTGTGAGCAATTAAAAAAGAATATCCCAGATTCTGAAATTCATTATTTAATTTATAGCCACACTGAGGCCGTAGTAGCCAACAATCCGCATATTGACCGTGTTATTCTTTTTACTCAAGAATATAGAGAAAGTAAACCTGCTTTTTATAAATTTTTAAAAGAAATTAAAAGAGCAAAGTATGATACTGTCATTGATGCTTATGGTAAGCTTGAAGGTAATTTAGTCAGTTTATTCTCAAAAGCGAATATCAAAATTTCGCGTCGCAAATGGTATTCCTCTTTTATATACACCCATGCTATTACCAATGCTATAATTACCAGAACAAAATTAGGTTTGGCAGTTGAAAACAGGCTGTCATTATTGTCACCAATACTACCAGAAGTCACCAACTTATTAAAACCGCCTAAAATATATTTGACCCATACCGAAATTGATGCCGCAAAAGATTTTCTAGAAAAGAAAGGCATTGATACCTCAAAACATATACTCATGATAGGCGTTTTAGGAAGCGGTAAAAACAAAACCTATCCTTTACCCTATATGGCGAAAGTAATCAATACGATTGCTGAAAAGTTTGAAGGCACCTTACTATTCAATTATATACCTTCTCAAAAGAAAGAAGTTGAAAAGCTTTATGGGCTCTGCGGAGAAAAGGCAAAAAAGCAGATCAGTATAGAAATTTATGCTCCTTCTTTACGGTCTTTTTTAGGGGTATTACACCATTGCCAAGCTATTATTGGCAATGAAGGTGGGGCAATAAATATGGCCAAAGCACTTGGCGTGCCCAGTTTCTCAATTTTTTCTCCATGGATTACAAAAATAGCTTGGGACACCTACAATTCAGACAATATGAATATTGCTGTGCATTTGGGTGATTTTCATCCTGAATTATTTGAGAATAAATCTAAAAAAGAACTCAAAAAAGAAGCTTTTGGCTTATATCAAAAATTTGAACCCTCTTTTTTTAATGATGATCTAAAGAAATTTCTAAAGGGTAAAATCTTTTCTAACTAAAAGAATTTGATATTCATTCATCAAAATTCGCCATCCCTTTCCCAACATATATTTAACCACTAATTTTCCTTTGCCACCATTAGGTAAATCACAATCATCAATAAGAACAATTGTTTTATTATGTAGCTGGTTCTCTATTGCTTTTTTTGCACTTCAATATTTGAGCTATAGTCATAACTATCTAAATAAAGAAAGTCTACCTTTTTATCGAAATTTTGTAAAAATATAATAGAGTCTGATAAATGAATTTTCACATAATCATCCAATCTTTGCTTTGTGACCTCTTTTTGCGCATTGGCAACAGAATTCTCACTGATATCAACAGAATGTAAAAATGCTTTGTTCAATTTTGCCCACTTGCCGAAAACTATTGTTGCCGCACCGTTACTTTTTGCACCGTGCAGTCCTTCTCTAGAAGTTCCGGTCTCTATAATGATATCGGCATTTATTTTATCCAATAATTCTAAAGTTTTCAAAAAAGTACTCCTTCTTTTTCGAAAATCATGCTTAAAGGGCATAAATGGGTATAGCGATTTATGTTTGATAAATTTTCCTACGAAAAAACCTAAAATTCCAAGCCCAAAAAGCCAATAAATATAATACATAGTAGTAATTTTGTTCTGATGGAAAGATACCACCTAATTCATTAGATGCAAAAACAATACAACATAGTAAGAATTACATTCTATTTATATACTTTTTAGCCCATTTATACGTTGAATATATCTAAACTGTAATTATAATAACTTTAAAACGCAACCTTTTTCAGTTAATTGAATCTGA
>QILY01000306.1 GCA_003232155.1 Maribacter sp. | reverse complement strand
TGTTTTGTTCATAACTTATATGGTCTGTTTTTTTATAAATGTAACAATTTGATACCTTAGTATTTCGTTTACAAAAGTAACCAATCAAAATAAAGAATGCGTAAAATACTAGTGGTCGGAGCTGGAAAATCGACCTCATATCTTATAGATTATTTTTTAGAAAAGGCGACGCAGGAAAACCTGCACTTGACCATTGGTGATATTGATCCATATACAATAGCTTCCGAGATCAAAAACCATGAAGCTTGCACTGTTATTCAACTAGACATTTTTCAAGATCAAGAGCGTAAGAAAGTTATTGAGGAAAATGATATTGTAGTTTCGATGCTTCCGGCGCGAATGCATATGAAAGTGGCAGAAGATTGTATCTCTTTTGAAAAGCATCTGGTTACGGCTTCCTATATAAGCGAAGAAATCAAAACCTTAGATCAACAAGCCAAAGAAAAGGGCTTGGTGTTTATGAACGAGATCGGCCTTGATCCTGGTATAGACCACATGAGTGCCATGCAAGTCATTGATCGTATTCGTGAAAAGGGCGGGAGAATGATTCTTTTTGAATCCTTTACCGGCGGGTTGGTCGCTCCTGAGAGCGATAACAACTTATGGAACTATAAATTTACTTGGAACCCAAGAAACGTTGTGTTAGCAGGCCAAGGCGGAGCTGCTAAATTTCTACAAGAGGGTACTTACAAATACATTCCTTATCACAAATTATTTCGACGTACTGAATTTTTTGAAATTGAAGGTTACGGAAGATTTGAAGGGTATGCCAATCGCAATTCTTTAAACTATAGAGAAGTATACGGATTGCAAGATATTCTCACGCTATATAGGGGCACTATGCGTCGCGTAGGTTTTTCAAAAGCGTGGAATATGTTTGTGGAACTGGGCGCAACCGATGACAGCTACACTATAGAAAACTCGGAAGGAATGACCTATCGGAAATTCATAAATTCATTTTTACCATACTCTCCTACTGATTCGGTGGAACTAAAACTTCGCCACTATCTTAAAATAGAGCAGGATGACATCAGATGGGAAAAGCTTTTAGAATTGAACTTATTCGATGCCAAGAAAAGCATTCCTTTAAAAAATGGAACACCTGCCCAAATACTACAATTCATCCTTGAAGACAGTTGGTCACTCAGTGATGATGATAAGGACATGATTGTCATGTACCATAAATTCGGATATGAATTAAATGGCAAGCAATTTCAAATTGATGCGAATACTATAGTTAAAGGAAATAGTAAAACCCATACGGCCATGGCCAAAACTGTGGGCCTTCCAGTTGCAATTGCTACGCTTGCCATTTTGAATAAAAAAATTACTACTCCAGGAGTTCAAATTCCTATTCAAAAAGAAGTTTATGAACCCATTCTTAACGAATTGAAAGAGTATGGAGTCGTATTTAAAGAATATGATGTGCCTTATCTAGGGTATAATCCCGAGTCGGTTTATGATACGTAAACTTTTGATTTGATCTCGCTCCTTTTTAAAGGAGGAGAATGAATTCCGTTTTCAACCCTTCCGTCTTTCCAATACTTCTGCTCGCCTACAGCTCGCGCTGCGTTACCCCATCTCAGAGAGAACCCAGCAACTTCTAAATTTCTATTTCATCTAATTTCTATACTTTTACTACAAATCTGAAACCGTATAGATGAAATCAAATACTAAAAATGTAAAAATTGATGGCATTGACAAGAAAATTCTAAGATTCTTGATGTCCGATGCTCGCAAACCAGTTCTTGAAATCGCCCGAAACATAGGAATATCAGGGGCGGCCATTCACCAACGCTTGCGAAAATTAGAAGCGTCAGGACTGCTGGCTGGCTCAAAGTTCATTATCAACCCCAAAGTAATGGGGTATACCACTATGGCCTATATTGGTATTTATTTGGATAAGGCTATGAGCAATCCTGTTGCCGTAAAACAACTAGAGAAAATTCCAGAAGTTCTAGAATGTCACTATACTACAGGAAACTGGTCTATTCTCATCAAAGTACTCTGTAGAGACAATGAGCATTTAATGCATGTACTAAATAAAAACATTCAGCAAATTGAGGGTATTTCAAGAACAGAAACTTTTATTTCTTTAGACCAGCAAATCGATAGACAGATTACAATTTAGTTTCTTCGTTATTCGTAGAAGTATCTCAGAATCATTCCCTTTTGGCCTAATCGTTCCAATTTGTCAATAAAAAAGCCCGCTCAATTTTTCAAAGCAGGCTGTTTTCTTTAAAATTGAATTAATCTCTACTAGCCACACGCATAGCAAAATATAACAATGTTGCCAATGCACCAATGGCAGCGACCAAATAGGTTCTTGCAGCCCATTTCAAGGCATCTTCTGCACCGGCATATTCTTCTTGGCTCACCATATTCTTATTTTTTAACCAAGCCAATGCTCGGTTACTTGCATCATATTCTACAGGTAGCGTTACAAAACTGAATAGTGTTCCGATTCCATAAAGACCTACCCCAACCCAAGCAATTGGACCACCAATCGCAGTAGTTTGCATCAACATTAGTCCGCCGAAAATTACCCACATTGAAAATCGTGAAGTGACATTCAGTATTGGGACTAATTTAGACCGCATACCCAACCATTCATAAGCGGTAGCATGTTGTAC
>QILY01000048.1 GCA_003232155.1 Maribacter sp. | reverse complement strand
ACGGTTTTATTGAAGAATGGACCGCTCATGGAAGTGATTTAAAAGCTGGCTATGAAATTCGTTACAACCGCTTTATTATTTTGGCCTTGGACCAATCACAAGCTTCAGCTTCAGGCTGCTCAATTGATGCATCAGTTCATTTTATTCAACATTTAGAGAAAAAGTATACTATTGAGTTGCTCGATAAAATGAACGTATCCTATAAACAAGGCGATTTTGTAGCTTATAAGTCCTTAATCGATTTTAAAAAGATGGCGAAACAAAAAGCAGTATCAAAAAATACAATAGTTTTTAATAATTTAGTTGCCAACAAAGGAGAGTATATAGAACATTGGGAAGTACCCGCTTCTGAAAGTTGGCATAGTCGTTTTATGTAAATTAATTTGGTATTACAGATTGGTACAATACTTGTTTTTGTATGTATTCTTGATTTTTAGATAAACCTATAAAATGCAATAATTAAAATGGATTTTAGTTATTTGCTTAGACCAAACCTAAATGCTCATGCCCAGCATAATCCTTTAGTGGTAAAAGATAGTTTGGAGCAACAAAAATGGGTTGACGCACAGTATGATGCCATGTCGTTAGATGAAAGGTTGGGTCAATTATTTATGGTAAGTGTGGCCTCTGATCAAAACAAGAGTGGTACAGATAAAATCAAAACACTTATTGAAAACCATAATATAGGAGGTGTTATTTTTTCAACAGGAGGCCCTGTACGGCAAGCAAAGCTGACAAATGATTACCAAACTGCCTCTAAAATACCATTGCTTATTGGGATGGATGCCGAATGGGGCTTGGCCATGCGATTAGATTCTACATATGCTTTTCCTTGGAATATGACTTTAGGTGCTATAAAAGACAATGCAGTTGTTGAAAAAGTAGGTCGTCAAATAGGTAAACATGCTAAAAGATTGGGTGTGCACATCAATTTTGCTCCAGATATCGATATAAATATCAATCCTCAAAATCCTATTATTGGTAATCGTTCCTTTGGTGAAGATAGAGAGAATGTTGCCCAAAAGGGTATTGCCTTTATGAAAGGTATGGAAAGTGTTGGTATATTATCCTGCGGAAAACACTTTCCCGGTCATGGTGATACTGCTACTGATTCACATCATGCTTTACCGATTATCGATTTTAGTAGAAAGCGTTTGGATAGTATTGAGCTATATCCCTACAAAAAAATTATTCAAGAAGGGTTGAGCAGTATTATGGTTGCCCATTTAGAAGTACCTAGTTTAGAATTACAGAAAGGGATGCCATCATCTTTATCCGAACAAATTATCTCGGGCATTCTAAAAGAAGAAATGGGTTTTCAAGGCTTAATCTTTACTGATGCCCTCAATATGAAAGGAGTTGCCGGTGATGAAAACCCTGGTGATGTTGAGCTAAAGGCCTTTATGGCGGGTAATGATATGTTGTTAATGCCTACCGAAGTTGAAAAGGCAAAACAAAAATTGACTAATGCCTATAATAAAGGAAGAATTACAGAGCTTCGCCTATCGGGTTCGGTCAAAAAAATATTAATGGCGAAATACAAGGCCGGTTTACATACCTATAAACCTATTTCGACCCAAAACCTTTTTAATGATCTGAATTCGTTGGAAGACGATTTGATATATGAAGAAGCTATTGAAAATGCCATTACAGTGATCTCATGGGCATTAAAAAATTGGAGAATAAGAAAATAGCCTATGTGAAGTTTGGCGATGCCGATAATGCACCTTTTATAAATACACTGAATAAATATGCAAAGGTGACCCAAGTAAACGGGAAGGATATTACTACTTTAAAACAGAAGCTGAAGGCGTACAATCTAATTATAATTGGGCACCATAAAAGTAATGAGAGCCCTTGGAAACCTTATAAATTTTCAAAACAAGAATTATCTTGGCTAAAGGAAATTGCCAATGAAAGGAGTTCTAATTTAATACTATCGGTTTTTGCAAAGCCCTATGCACTTTTAGATGTACCATCTTTTCAAAATATTGATGGGGTAGTGGTAGCCTACCAAAACAGTAAATTGGCACAAGAAAAAACGGCGCAGCTAATTTTTGGGGCAATACCCGCTAAAGGTGTTCTACCGGTAACCGTAAATCAATCATTTCCTGTAAATACTAATATTCAAATTAAATCTTTATCGCGTTTGGGCTATAGCTACCCTGAACGGGTTGGTTTCAATTCTTCACAACTGGCTAAAGTTGATGAGTTGGTACAAGAGGGCCTTGATTCTTTAATGTATCCTGGTGCGCAGGTTTTGATTGCCCGTAGAGGAAAAGTGATTTATAATAAGGGTTTTGGTAAGCCAACTTACAAATCCAAAGAAAAAATAACTACAGAACATATTTATGATTTGGCATCTATTACCAAAATATTGGGAACCTTACCTATAATAATGAAAATGGAAGAAGAAGGACAAATAGCCTTGAACAATACCTTTCAAGAACTTATTCCTGACTATGCGGATACAGAACTAAAAAATGTTACCGTATTAAAAGCATTATCACATTATGGACGATTACCCGCATGGATCGCTTTTTATGCTGCGACATTGGATAAAAACCGAAAACCATCTGCTGCGTTTTATCGGAACGCTCCATTGGATGGGTTTTCAATAAAAGTAACCGATAATTTGTACCTGACGGATGCTTACAAAGATTCTATTTATAATCGTATAGGCAGGCAAGGTTTAAAATCGAACCGCTATAGGTACAGTGATGTGGCGTACTATGTAATGAAAAAATATATTGAAGAAAAAAACAAATCACGATTAGATGTATTGGTCGATGATTTTTTGTACCAGCGTATTGGCGCTCTTACTACCAGTTATAATCCGCTTGAGAAATTCCCTAAAAATAGAATTGTTCCCTCAGAAGAAGATAAGTACTATCGCTATCAAACCGTACAAGGGTATGTACATGACATGGGAGCGGCCATGCAAGGAGGGGTAGGGGGTCATGCCGGACTTTTTAGCAATGCCAATGATGTGGCTAAAATAATGCAAATGTACCTTCAAAATGGCACATATGGCGGAACCCGTTTTTTAGATTCGCGAACCGTAAAAAAGTTCAATACCTGCTATTTCTGCGATAAAAATGTAAGAAGGGGAGTAGGTTTTGATAAACCGCAATTAGAAGGTAAAGGATCTACTTGTGGCTGTGTTTCAAGAAAAAGCTTTGGACATAGTGGTTTTACGGGCACATACACATGGGCGGATCCTGAAGAAGAAATCGTTTATGTCTTTTTATCCAACAGAACATATCCTTCAGCATCAAATAATTTACTTGTAAAATCAGGACTCCGTACCCGTATTCAGCAAGCTATTTATGATGCCATAATTAACTAGAGGTTTTCTAAAAACCCTTTTACTTTTCTGCATTAAGAGGCTGTTTCGAAATATCTCGTTTATTTTCTCATTACCTCTTTTTGCGCATAACTTCGTTAAAATTTTGAACCGTAGCGATGCTATGCTTAAAAATTTTGCCTTGTTCTGCATCAAAAATAGGTGATAACAATTCTAACGACATATTTCAAAACAGCCTCTAAGATTCTTAAAATTTATATAAATATAATAGGTGAATACCCAAATGGTCTTAGGTTTCACTAAATTTGGATAATGAAGATAGCAATAGTATGTTACCCTACTTTTGGTGGTAGTGGTGTAGTAGCGACAGAATTAGGTATTGCATTGGCGAATAGAGGGCATGAAGTTCATTTTGTTACCTATCGCCAGCCAGTACGTTTAGGTTTATTGAACAACAATATACACTTTCACGAAGTACATGTACCAGAGTATCCATTGTTTAAATATCAACCTTATGAATTGGCCTTATCAAGCAAATTGGTTGATACTATTAAATTGTATGGGATAGAATTATTGCATGTTCATTATGCGATTCCGCATGCCTATGCTGGTTATATGGCTAAGAAAATGCTGGAAGAAGAGAATATACATGTGCCTATGATTACTACTTTGCACGGTACCGATATTACTTTGGTGGGCATTCATCCTTTTTATAAGCCAGCGGTAAATTTCAGTATTAATCAGTCGGATGTAGTTACATCGGTTTCTGAGAATCTAAAGCAAAGTACTTTAGCGCTTTTTGATATTAAAAAAGAAATACAGGTAATTCCTAATTTTATAGATAAAACTAAGTATAGTTCTTCTTTTACTGATTGTCAACGATCTGTAATGGCGAATGAAGATGAAAAAATAATTACCCATATCAGTAATTTTAGAAAGGTAAAACGCATTCCTGATGTTATTCATATTTTTAATAAGGTACAAGC
>QILY01000112.1 GCA_003232155.1 Maribacter sp. | reverse complement strand
CACCTGAGTAAGCAAATTGAAAAGATAGTACTGCTAATCATTCTATAAAAGAACTGGTTTCTCATTTGATTTTCTTGAATAAAATGAACCTAAGAGCTTTTAAAGGAGAGCAAGTATCTGACTTTAATGATGAGAATGAAAAGACTTTTCAAAAGGAAGATAGAAAAGAATGGAGAGCGGACATAGCAAATATGAGTACACATACTGCATATTGTACAGGTCCTGTTATTTATATAAGAAAGCAAAATGGTTGGTGAAAATAATATCCTTTATTACGTATGGTAGGTTCATTATGGCGGTATAGCCACTTTTTACTTGCTGTAGTTTCAGCATTATTTCTTATCATAGCATCAGTTACAGGAGCGATACTTGCGCTAGAGCCTATAGCTGAAGCTTCACGGCCTTATGCAGTTACTAATTTAGGTGATGTTGGCCTTTTTGAAACAGTTACAGTATTAAAGGACACCTATAGCGAAGTTCTAGAGTTAGAAGTTACAGCAGAAAATTTTGTAAAAGCATCCGTATTTACCGAAGATGGTAATAGCGAAACTATCTATATCGACCCTAGAACTGGAGATAAATTAGGAGGTGTACCATCTCATTCTCCTTTTTTCAGTTTTATTACAAATCTTCATCGGTCTTTATTCCTTAAAAGTATAGGAAGAGGCTTTGTAGGCATTGTTTCATTACTGCTTTGCTTTATTACTGTTACAGGAGTGTTTTTATTGGCTCAGCGACAAGGTGGGTTTAAGAAGTGGTTTGCCAAGGTTCAAGAAACAGGTTTCGCACAGCGTTATCACGTTATTTTTAGTCGATGGTTTGTAGTGCCGATTATCATTATAGCTGCTACCGGTGTTTATCTTTCTGCTGAAAAATTCTCTTTATTACCAGATGGTTCTATTGAACATAATTGGAGTGCTATGCCTTCTGAAACTGGAACAAAACTACTTGTTTCAGAATTCCCACTATTTCAAAACCTGACTTTAAATGAGGTTCGAAAACTTACATTTCCTTTTTCGGAAGATTCTGAAGACTATTTCCAAATTGCTCTAAATGACAGAGAACTATTGGTGCATCAATATACTGCAGAAGTAGTAAGTGAAGTACCTTATCCGTTTGTCCAATTAGCATCTCGATGGAGTATGCAATTGCACACAGGTCAAGGCAATGTGCTTTGGTCTTTTATTTTATTGTTGGCTAGTCTGAGTTTATTATTTTTTATGTTTTCAGGCTTTGCAATGAGTTTGAAGCGAAGAAGAAAAACCAAAACCATAGCCTCTGAATGGCATAAAGATGAAGCTGAGTACATTCTCCTTATAGGCTCTGAAACTGGCAGCACGTACGCTTTCGTGAGAGCATATTACAATGTATTGAAAAATGAGGGAAAGAAAATCTATATATCCACTTTAAATGAATACAGCACCTATGACAATGCGACTCATTTAATTGTCTTTACGGCAACTTATGGCGATGGTGGCGCACCGAGTAATGCTCGAAAGTTTGAAGCCTTATTCGATACGATACAGCCAAAAACAAATTTGCAATTTTCTGTACTAGGTTTTGGTTCATTACTATATCAACATTATTGCCGATATGCAATAAAAGTGGATGCATTGCTTCATAGCCATTCTAGTTTTAAGCCAGTAAGCCCGTTAGTGAAAATAAATGACCAGTCACAAATTGCTTTCACATACTGGGTAAACACCTGGAACGAGAATACTGGAATGAACTTGAAGGTTAAATTGCTTCATCAAAAAACAAAAACTAAAAAAGAGCAATCTTTTAGAGTGATGGAACGGACGTCTCTAAATACTGACAATACGGCTATTTTAAGATTGCGCCCAAAAAAGAAGAGCAAGTTTCAATCAGGAGATTTAATCAATATTATTCCACAAGAAGATACGAGTCCTCGACAATATTCTATCGCAAAAATAGATGGTGATATCCTGTTAAGTGTAAAATGGCATCCGAAAGGTATTTGCTCAACATATCTCTGCGCTCTAAATGTAGGAGATACCATTTTAGCAAGTATTGAAAAGAATGTAAAATTTCATTTTCCAAAACAAGCTTCATCGGTATGGCTTATTGCTAATGGAACTGGAATTGCCCCTTACTTGGGAATGCTCAATGAAAATCATACAACACCAATGCAATTAACCTGGGGAGGAAGAACAGAAGCTTCTTTTGATTATTATCGTGAGGTTTTGGAAAGTACACTTTTGCGAAAGCAAATAACTCCTTATCAATTAGTGTTTTCTCAGGCTAAAGAGAAAAAGTATGTACAAGATGTTTTACTAAAACAGCAAACCGAAGTAGCGAGGACACTAAAAGAAGGAGGTGTTTTTATGTTGTGCGGTTCTATGGCAATGCAGCATTCTGTACTAGACACTTTAGAAGAAATTGCTGTCACACAATTACAGCAATCACTAAGTGATTTTGAAAATAACGGGCAGATTCTTATAGACTGCTATTAAAAAACGTCAATATATACTCCTACCAAATGGAAACCCGAAATTTCTACTTGGTCTTTTCCCTGCCACGCGCCAACTGGCTCGTTCACTAAAAATGTCTGCAAGACATTTTCTTAACGCTCTGTCCTGTTAAAATTTATCGCCGTAGCTCAGGCTATGCTTGCGCCACCGCTCTA
>QILY01000265.1 GCA_003232155.1 Maribacter sp. | reverse complement strand
GGGCACCCTGAAGATTTGGCCGCTGATGAAATGGTACGTAAAGTATATTTGGGACAAAACTTTGAACTTAGGAAGAAGAAATTGGATCTTTAAATCTCCTAGCCCCTACCCCTATTATACCAATTTGGCAACTAGTCAGCCTTCAAAAAGCAATAATCCGTCTAAACAAGACTATATTTTTTTATAATATGTCCGCTTTTTAATGAAATTCTCTCTTAAAAAACTAAAATTATAAGCCCCACTAATCAATCACCTTATTCGTCTATTCATGGGCTTTATTCATTTTGAAGAAGCTTTACTGATTATAGAACTCAAAATATAAAAAGCAATAATTACAGGTACTGCTAAAAATCCCATAGTAATCAAAAGCACCATACTCGCAATAATAAAAATATAGCGCAAGGCATTGTCTTGAAATGTCCAGTTTTTGAATTTCAGTGCAAAAAGTTCAATTTTTGAGTTCAATAAGTAGGCACTTAGCAGGGTAAGCCCGACCAAAAACCATTGGTTTAATATAAAATCATTTATAAAATCATTGTTTTGATATAATAATATAAGTGGTAACGATAGTATTAATAAAGCATTAGCTGGTGTTGGCAAGCCTATAAAGGAAGACACTTGATTTTCATCAATATTGAATTTTGCCAAACGATATGCTGATGCCATGGTGATTAAAAAGCCAGTAAATGGTAAAAAGGATGTTGTAAAAGTATGCCAAACCACAGTTTCTGAAAACGCTGGGGAAAAATCTATATTCCATCCTCCTGACATTGACATTCCCAGTAATTGAAACATAACAATACCAGGTACTAAACCGCTGGTAATCATATCCGCTAGAGAATCTAATTGTAATCCTAATTCACTTTTAACGTCTAAAATACGGGCTGCCAATCCATCGAAAAAATCAAAAATAATACCTAGAAAAACAAAAAAGGCAGCTAACTCTAAATCATTCGAAACTGCAAAAACAGTAGCTACGCATCCGCAGAAAACATTAAGAAGTGTAATGAGGTTTGGAATATGTCTTTTCATTGCTATTGCAGTTTGAGTAAAAATAATACAATTTTTCAGGAAACCGTTTAGTCCATTATTTATTATGATATTTGTACTTAAGTAATTAGATGTTTAAAATGTCATTGAAAAAATATCTGCTTTTTGTTTTTCTAGCGTTTTCAGCCCTTGGTTTTTCTCAAGAAATCGAACTATCCCCTCTGTCTAAAATAAGCTTGCTTACCGTAGGTGCGGCAGATGACCTCAGCTCTAAATTTGGCCATACAGCTATTCGAATTCAAGATTCAGCTATACATATGGATATTGTTTTTGGATATGGAGGTTTTGATTTCGAAGACCCCCTTTTCTACTACAAATTTACAACTGGAAAGCTCGATTACAGTATGACAGGACACCGTTTTAATGGTTTTTTAGAAAGCTACAAAATACAGAATCGATGGGTGCGAGAACAAGAATTAAATTTTTCAGTAGCACAACGAAATCAATTGTTCCAATTTCTTAAAAACAATCACCGTAAAGAAAATCGGTATTATAAATATGATTTTTTATTTGATAATTGTGCCACTAAAGTTCCAGAGGTGTTTAATGATATTTTTGATAGTAGCCTAAAATATGATTCTAGTCACCTTAAAGAGGCATCAACTTTTAGACAGTTAATTCATGAATATTTAGATGAAAACTCTTGGTCTGCCTTTGGTATTGATTTGGCTCTTGGTTCTGTTATCGATAGGGAAGCCTCGTCTTGGGAACATCAATTTTTGCCGTTTTATGTTAAGGAGCAATTTGAAAATACTAGAATTAATGGTGAACCATTGGTCATCAAAGAAGAATTGATATTAGATGTAAAACCAATTTCAGAAAAAAAACATTTCATACTATCACCGCTTTTCTGGTTAATCATACTTCTAGTTTTGACTATTGCAATTACCTATAGAGATTATAAAAACAATAAACGTTCTCGTTGGTTAGATTTTACATTATCCCTTTCAACCGGCATTGCAGGATTAATAATATGCTTCCTTTGGTTTGCGACAAATCATTCTTCTACTAAAATCAACTTTAATATACTTTGGGCCGCTGCGCCCAATCTAATAGCAGCTTTTTATCTTTTAAAGAAAAAACTTCCAAAATGGATTTCAAAATATCTTTGGATAGTGCTTGGTGGAATTGTACTTACAGGAATTCTATGGCTATTTAAAATCCAGGTTTTCTCTCCGCTAATTCTATTTATTTTACTCGCATTAGCCATTCGATATGTGTTTTTACTAAAAAAGGAATACATCAAAAAAAAATTAAATACCTAAATAACCCGCATTGTACAGTTTTTGAACCTGCCTCGCCGGCAGCCAGGCTTGAACTTGATATTTGCACTTGAACTTAAATTAAATGAACCTACTCACAGTAGAAAACATATCAAAATCTTTTGGTGAACTAGTACTCTTTGAAAACCTTTCCTTCGGAGTCAGTAAAGGCCAAAAGATAGCCTTAATCGCTAAAAACGGTACAGGAAAAACATCTATTTTAAAAATGCTGTTTGGGAGTGATTCCCCAGATACGGGAAAGGTAAATTATCGAAAAGGTATTCGCGTTTCCTTTTTAGAGCAAGAACCTGATTTGAATCCCGATCTTACGATTGAGGAAACCATTTTTGCTTCTGACAATGAAGTACTTAAA
>QILY01000072.1 GCA_003232155.1 Maribacter sp. | reverse complement strand
AAGGCACTCTAAGCCAAAATTTCGACTGTTTTACATCGAAATAGTATTAAATATCAACAGCCTGTGATGGTCCGACCCGCTGAATTTTGTGTTTGTCTTTCAAGCCTGCTAGTATTTTTCTATGGCAAGACCTGACCCTGATCATCTGCCAACCAACCGTCCATTGGCGTGATAAAACGCTGAACCAGCTTAAAAAAGGAAAAGATTGACATATAGTTGTCTCTTTTCTGCTAATCGTGAGTGTTTTGTATGACAAAATTACTCATTCCAGCTTTGAATGACGTTATATAGGTTTTCTATTTCATTTTTTAAATCATACGGGAAATCATCTAAATTTTTATCATTTCCCCAATTATCAGTAATACGTGCAGCTTTTAATTTTTTCGTAAGAGACTTGGGTACAGATTCTACGCTTTCGCTATCTATGTAATCTTCAATTGTTCGTATTTTGTCGTCGCCTTCTTTGTACCACATTCCGAGTTTATAACCGTATTGCTCGAGCTCATCGAATTGTTGTCTGATATATTTTTTTGCGTTAGTAAATTTTGACTGATCAAATTTATTTCCCGATTTGTTATCAATAACTGTATCGCTGTCGATTATAACAAATGCGTTCATGCTAAAGCTGAACATTGATACCAGTTTTTGTGCTTCAGCCTCAATACTTGATTCTTCACTTAAACATAAGCTATCGAGCAAAGTGCCGCCAAACATTTGAAATTCGTAGTGTTTACCTTGTTTAAATGGTAGTAATGAGAATTGATTAGCATACATCTCAATCCATTTTCGTATGTAGATAACATCGGAGGGCCCCTCAACCCAAACAATACCATTGCACTGAAGTAAGTCGGATCCTTTACTCCCAAGTTCGTTAAGTAGTAGGCATGGGTGCGAATCGATTTTATGTATTATCGAGAAAGTACCAGTAACAGATTTAGTTTCATAATTATTAAATACAGGGCCACCCTTTGTGTATATTTCAAATGGTAATTCTTCATTCCTGAAACTGAATATCGTTGCAGCATTTCCCAACTCGAGGAACTCATTAATCAATATCGGAGAATGTGTTGCTACAAATAATTGTCTTTGTTCCCAAGGATTACCTTCAGGCGCAACAATTTCACCATATTGAGACTTATCACTTGATGTGCTTTGTAAAAGTATTTCCTCAACTTGTGAGTAAATTTTATCTTCGATTGGATGCCGTTGTTCTTTCGCTCTAACAGACAACCAAACTAAGAACGAAAAAAACCTGCGTATGGTTCGAGGTTCAAGATGAACTTCTGGTTCATCCATTAATACAACAGAGGCGTCTTGTGCCATAAAGAAGCGAAGGAGTAGTTTTGATGCGTTACGTACACCTGATGGTATGTTTTTACCAGCGAGAAATGTTCCAGATTCACCAAATCGATATTGAAATCCAAAAATATAAAAGAGCCCAAAATTCAAAATAGGAAGGTAGTGTTTAGCACTGTATCCAAAAAAGGATGCGAGATCCTTAAAAAACTCTAGGTCTGATTCAGGAGCTTTAACATTCTTCACATAATCGGTGTATCTTGAAATATTCCCTTTCTCATAAGTTAGGTGACCATTTTTGTCATCAAGGAATCTGATGGTTTGAGGAGTAGATGCATTCTGTGTTGTACTCGTTATGGTTTTATAATTTATTTCTAGTATCCCTGGTAACTTCGAACTGCGAGTTTCATTGTTAGATACTTCATTATATAGTGGAAAAAAAGAGGGCTTAAATAATTGCTTGACCTGTATCTTTTTTTCACCCGTCATTGGATTAAAGTCATTTAAAATCAGGTTTTCCATTTCAAAACCAAAAGGCAAACCCTCAAGGATTTTGAACATGTTCGTTTTACCGGTTGCATTTTTTCCAATAAACAAATTAAAGTTAGTTAAGCTTTCCAGTCTCTGCTCAGGTCCAAATGAATACAATTTTCCAACTCTTACGTCGGTAATTTTCATGTGCTTCATTTCTTCCTGCATTTCATTCGGTCTCTTAGACTAAGATGTCTATTTTATTAATCACTAATTTATGCGATTCTAAATGATATTTTTTGCCATATCTGCCATTAGTAATATTTTCATTGGAAAATATCAAAATACAAAATATCCAAAATATCACAAAATATCAGGGTCAGGTCTTGCCTTTTGCCATTCCTCAAATTTTCTCAATCTAGCGAGTGACTATGATTATTACTTTGACCTAATCCCACATCATCTCACCAATTACAGTAAGGGGAGCAGTAAGGGGAGCACAGGGTCAGGTCTTGCGTTTTGCCATTAACCGAATATTCACCCTTTCCAGAGTGGTTATGATCATTATTTTGACCTAATCCCACATCATCTCACCAATTACAGTAAGAGTTTTCATACCACAAAGACCACAGACATATTTTGTGAAGTCCAGATCTCCAGGTATCATTCTAGACCGACATTTTGGACACTTAAAGACTGTTTCAAAAACCTCTCCATCTTCTCTTTCAAGTCTGATCCAGAATCGAGAATGAGGGATCAGGCATTTTTCACAGAAATACAATCGATGCTCGAACTGTTCACGAATGATTGTTCCATTTCGAGAGAAATCATCACTTTTTCATCGATTGATCCAGTGAATGCTGCCAGTAACATTTTTGAGTGATGAATACATCATGCCTACGCCAAGGAGGTATTTGTTCTCAGCATGACATGAATTGCAC
>QILY01000041.1 GCA_003232155.1 Maribacter sp. | reverse complement strand
GACATACTAAGAAAATATGTCGATGGTATCGACATTTTGCCATAATACATACGTAACAATAAGTGTCCCATAAAAGGTTGATTAACGAGAATACTTAAAAAGACCAAGAATAGGACGCTCTTAGAGAAAGTCTTTTGATGGGGTAAAAGTGTTCCTTAAAATGGACGTTTTTTGGGATACCAAGATTTACTGTCTTAAAAGTATCAATGTTGAAATAAAGGATTATCTGTTTTTTGGATTTTACTTCTAAAAAATATTATTGGTCAGGGCGCTTTGAGTTAAATTTAATATTTTAGCTATGATAACTAAATATTTAGTTATATTCGTTCCATGAATGATATTAAACTAACCAATGCTGAAGAGTCCGTTCTCAAAATTCTCTGGGGAAAAGAAAAAGCCTTCATAAAAGAAGTCATAGAAGAAATGCCGGGCAAAAAACCAGCATACTCGACCGTATCTACCATTATGAGAATCCTGGAAAGAAAAGGATACGTCTCTTATGAAAGTTTTGGAAAAAGTCACCGGTATTTCCCATTGATAAAACGAGAGGACTATACCAAGGGAGTACTTTCCTATATTATGAATACGTATTTCGGAGGTGATTTTGGACAAATCGTAAGTTTCATGTCAAGTTCAAACAACATATCTATCTCAGAACTTGATGAAATTTTGTCGGAAATAAAAAGCGAAAAGAAAAATGATACTTGATATCTATTCAATTATAATTGTGGTGGGTATTACTGGTCTCGGTGTTCTGCTTCATGAACTTTTGATAAAAAACCATGTGTCTACAAAGGGTAACAGATTATTTTTCTATTTCCTTTTTGTTCTTCATGTATTGGCCTTTCAGGGGTTTGATTTCATTAACGAATTGAACTTCGTTGGGGATTTGACTACTTTGGATTTGGGAAAATTTGTTGACTCGACAAGCGTCAATGAAAATATCGAAAATCGCTTTAAAAATATAGTGGCACTCATTTATTTTCTTGGTGTTGCCTACGGACTGATAAAAATGACACTCGGAATTGTTAAGGTGACCAAACTAATACGTAAGTCCTCCACTGGAAAACATAAATTTGAAAGATTGGTAAAGGTTTCAAATTTTCAACCATGCACCTTCTTCAAATACATCTTAATTCCCGCCGATCTCCCAAAGACTCTTTATAATTCGGTATATCAACATGAAAGTTACCATGCTCGTCAAATGCACACCTTTGATATGGTCCTATGGCGTTTTTTAAGTATTCTATTTTGGTTCAATCCGTTCATTTATTTAATTAGATCAAGGCAGTCTCGAAATTTAGAGTATGACACGGATGAATACATAATAAAATCAATTCCGAAAAATCAATATTGTGAACACTTATTGAGTTCGACCTTTAATTCGCGAAAAATTGATTTTTATCCAATGTTTAGCAGATCCAATATTTACCTTAGAATTAAAAGGCTGAATAATTATCGAGAAAGAAAAAGACGCTGGTCTGGCTTGACTTTACTATTTGTTTTCACTCTACTTTTTGGAAGTACGATTATGTCAAAAGCCAGTTTGCTATCGAAGACTCGAAGTAATGTCGTAAATCAAATCTCGAAACCTGAATTCCCACCTAACGGTTTAGGTTATTATATAGTCTCGGTGTTGCAAGCAAAAATCGGAGATAAATTTGATAATATAGATAAAAGTTATAACCTACATCTCTTCTTGGACATCACTATTGATGAAGAAGGAAAAGTAATCAAAGTTAATAAAGATAGCCGTAAATCTAGACAGGACGGTGATTCAAGAACAAACTACTTTATAAGCAATCTGTTAATTGAAACCATAGAAAATATGCCTAGTTGGATACCCGCTAAACAAAACAACATGGGGGTTAAATCAACAATCCATGAAGAATTTCTTTTTACTGGTGAAAGTGAATAATGAACATTCTACAAGACAATGGAATATCCAGGATGAACCTCTATTTTTAATTGTATCAAGGTTATGAAAAATGCAATGTATTCTATTTCGGTGGGAAGACCATCAACAAAATGAGCATCACTAATTTAAATATGATAATATGAACACTCTAAAGAAAAAAACCACCTTATTAATTGTATGCTTCTCGCTTTCATTAGTGAATGCCCAATACGAGATCAAACCGCCAGAAGGCTACACGCCCAATATCAGTTTAATGGTCAGTATGCTTGAGGATTTAAAGGATAGAATTAACGCACAGGTAAAAGATTTAGACCAATCACAAACCGATTTTTTATATGATAAAGATGCGAATAGCATCGGGTCATTGGTTATGCATTTGGTGTCGACCGAAGCTTATTACCAAATAGAAACTTTAGAGGGAAGACAATTGACTGAAGATGAGCAAAAGCGATTGGGCGTGGCTGGCGGACTTAACGATGAATCGAAAAAAATGCTTAAGGGAAAACCGATTCAGCACTATTTGGATTTATGGAATGAGGTCCGCCAAAAAACCCTTGCCGGACTGAAAACCAAAGATGATGCATGGTTCGCCTCGAATATCGAGGATGGTATTAATTACCATTGGGTTTGGTACCATGTTATGGAGCATTCGGCCAATCATATGGGCCAAATAGGGACAATAAAGAACAGATTGCCCGAGTAACCCGAAATAATTCAACTGTTTGTTCAACTGTTTGAAAGATTCAAAATCATAGAGCTTGATAAGTCAAATATTAAGATGGCATATCATTGGCCACATATTGGGAACCTACCTATGTTACATTATGAGACTTCTAAAATTTCATAAAATGAAATTGCTCTTATTTACCTTATTATATTTTCCCACACTTTTCTATTCAAATGCACAACAATCAATAGATTATTCCAAATATCATAAGACAATTCAGGATATTG
>QILY01000022.1 GCA_003232155.1 Maribacter sp. | reverse complement strand
CTGGCGCCGATGTAGCAAAAGACACTACCGTCATACCAATGACGATTTTCGGAATGCTCAACCGTAGTGAAAGAGCCACCGCAGCTTTTAACAACCAATTTCCACCAGCTATTAGTAGTATGAGGCCTAAGGCAATAAAAAGGGGGTTTTGCATTCGTTTGGTTTTGGCAAATATAGGAGAAGATTTTTAGAACAGAACATCCATCTAAAACATAAACAATTATACAAGTAGTTAAAAAAAATAGTTGTATAACTATAAAAATAGTTATAAGTTTGGTTAAACATTACTATACTATGCGAAAATTAACCAATAAAGAGGAAGAAATCATGAAAATTCTTTGGGGTCTGGAGAAAGCTTTTGTGAAGGAAATCATGGATAAAATAGAGGGTGATAAGCCTCATTACAATACCATGTCTACCATAGTACGAAATTTAGAGGAAAAGAATTATGTAAGCTATGAAGCATTTGGAAAAACGCACAGATACTATCCTTTAGTAACCAAAGAAGACTATCGCAAAAAGTTTGTCAACTCCAGTATGGTCGATTATTTTGATAAT
Organism: Maribacter sp.; assembly: GCA_003232155.1. Taxonomy (GTDB): domain Bacteria; phylum Bacteroidota; class Bacteroidia; order Flavobacteriales; family Flavobacteriaceae; genus Maribacter_C. The sequence continues at coordinate 2,406 of QILY01000022.1, read as the reverse complement.
TCTTATAAAAATCTAGTATCCTTCTTTGCAAAAGAAGAAAAGATATCTGTAGAAGAGTTAAAAGAAATTATCGATCTTATTGAAAAAAAGAAGTAAAATATGGAAGCTTTTTTAATCTATTTAGTAAAATCGGCAGGTATTCTATTATTATTATTTTATGGTTGCTATCGACTATTTCTAAGTAAGGAAACCCTTTTCACATCCAATAGATGGTTTCTTATTAGTGGCTTGGTGGCATCTCTTTTTTTACCATTCATCTATCGTACCGAAATTGTTTATTTAGATCTAACATCTGTTGTAGAAAACACTCCCAACCTAGAAAATATAGTCTTACCTGTAAAAGAATCAATCATTACATCATGGTCATGGTCTGGCTTATTGTTGGGGATATATGCAATGGGAGCCGCCTTTTTTGCCTTCAAATTACTATTGCAAATCATTTCTTTAAAAAAAATAATTAAAGAAGGGCGAACGGTTGCTGAAAATAATTTCACCTACATACGTAGTTCAAGAAATGTACAGCCGTTTTCATTCTTTAACTATATTATTTACAACCCGTTGAACCATAACACAAAGGATTTGGAATTTATTCTTGCCCATGAGCAGGTACACGCCAATCAAAAACATTCCTTGGATATCTTATTTATAGAAATAATTCTTTTGTTACAGTGGTTCAACCCCATAGCTTGGGGCTATAAAAGTGTACTTAAACAAAATTTGGAATTCCTTGCAGATGCCAAAAATGAAGTATTTAAGAGCAACAAAAAACACTATCAATATATCCTTTTAAAACAAGTAATAGGAAAACATAATTTATCAATTGTAAATCCATTTTTTAATTCATTAATCAAAAAACGAATCGTCATGATCAATCAAATGCCTTCACAAAAAAGAAATGTATTAAAGACATTAATTATTATACCATTGTTGGTATTGTTTCTCTATAGTTTTAACGTAAAAACCGAATATAGTACAGCGAATGAAATTATTACACAAACCGATGAAAGTACTATAGAACTTATTATAGATAAGAATACATCTGATGAAGCCCTATTAAAAATGAAGGCTGATTTGAAAAAAGATGAAATTGATTTTTCATATACCGTTGTACGTAATGAAAATGGTGAAATCACATCTTTAATAGTACACGTTGTGGGTGGAATCAAGGCCACTGGAAAATTCAATAGTTCATATGAATCAAGCTCTGAAAATGATACGATTTCACCCACTTATATTTTTATAGACATTAATGAAAATAGTATTTCAATTGGCAACGGTAAAAAAGTAGATTTTAGCTTTAATATAAAACCTATGGCTGGGATTTCAGATGATGATGAAGCAGATTCTAAAAAGATAAACGGAAAGGAAGCAAATGAAGAAGACCTAGAAGATATGGATATTCATATAGAAGGAAAAGGTTTTTTTACTGGTTCAGATAAAGATGAACCACTCTATATTATTGACGGTAAAGAAAGTAATGCCAAAGCACTGAAAAAATTAAACCCTGATAACATTGCTTCGATCAATGTAACAAAAGGAAAAAAAGCTGCTGAAAAATATGATGAAAAAGGTAAGAACGGTGTTATCGAAATAACCACAAAAGATGAACCGCTCTATATTATTGACGGTAAAGAAAGTAATGCCAAAGCACTGGAAAAACTAAAACCCAATAACATTGCTTCGATTAATGTAATAAAAGGAAAAAAAGCTACTGAAAAATATGATGAAAAAGGTAAGAACGGTGTTATCGAAATAACCACAAAAGATGAACCGCTCTATATTATTGATGATAAAGAAAGTAATGCTAAAGAAGCATTGAAAAAACTAAAACCCAATAACATTATTTCTATAACTGTGCTAAAAAGTGAACAAGCAATAAAAAAATATGGCGCCAAGGGTAAAAACGGTGTTATCGAAATAACTACAAAAGAGAACTAAAAACACTTTTTCATATCTAACATTAGTCAAAAGAAGATCAGCCTTAAAAAAGGTCGGTCTTCTTGTTTTACAAATGAAATCTTCAAAAAAGGTCCTTTTCCAATCAAAACTTCCCTTGTAAACTCACACTCCTTCTAAAACATCCCTACAATTATTATAAATTATAATGCTGTTATTCAAATAACCTTACAAATTATAAGCCATTGCAAGAGAATTTTAAAAATAGTATAACTATTCTCGTTTTTTTGCCTTCAATAGTGTATTCACTTGTATTGATTTTAGTCAAAATACTTGCAAGTGAGCATTTTAAATCTATATCTTACTTAAATAATCGATTATTAGCCACTATTTATTAACCTTAAAAACACTCACACTATGATTGTATTAGCTAAAATTTTGTTGTTCTTGTTGTTATCCCTGATTAAGATAATAATTAAGTAAATAGAATCATATAGGCCTATATAAATG
>QILY01000172.1 GCA_003232155.1 Maribacter sp. | reverse complement strand
CGAACATTTCTTCCTGGAATAACTTTTGAATTTATTGAAGGAAAAGCATTACCGAACAAACTATTAAAAGGGAAAACTGCGAGAATTATTGTAACAGCTGACACACCCAAATGGTATGACTATCTGTTTATGAAGAGACCTGCTAAACATTAGAATATTGTGGAATCAGTCCTGCGAGAGTAACATACATTGCACCAATTAAAGATTCAACCCAAGATTTTAGAGAAAAATGGTTGAAAAAAGTGTTTATATTGGGTACTAAATCAAAGTAACTACTGTCAACAAAGAAGTATAAATCATTGGCAATAAGTGGTTAGATCAAAGTTAGTGCTTTTAATAAAGTTAATAATAAATCGGAAATGAAGTGCTTTTAAAAGCCCACTTCGTTAAAAAACTTCTGTGCTTTCCAATTCTACCCGCCTTTGCAGGCAGGCAGGTTGGTGTTTTGACTTTTCATAACGAAAACCCGTGAATAATTCCATCTAACTAAAACCATAATCATCTAATAACAAGCTTCTTACTGTTTTGTAAAGTTAGCTGTTTTATGCTACTTTTTTTAAAGTCTTGTAATGCGGGTTAAATACTCTTTTTCATAACAAACCAGCATTTATAGATTTTGGATGGATACGCTACAGCAAGCTGACCCCTGTGCGGGACAATCAAAACGGCTATAAAACAACTGCCGTTCTGTCGGATGCTGACCCCCCTACGATAAAAAGATAGCCGATTTTGGGTTCAAAAATAGTTTTGAACGCTTTTGTATTGTTATTCTGGATCAAGCTGACCCCTTGGGGATTGGTTTTGTATTATTCTGGAGGATATTGACCCCTCTAACGAATAACCCTGTAGAAGATTCTGGACTATACTGACCCCATTTGGCTATTGGAATTTGGTTTTACTTGATGGTTTTAAACCATCAAAAGATAGTCTATGGCTGGAAAACCAAAACGTATGGGTCTTGTAAAACAATTATTAAGAATGCGCCATCAGGGCAAAGGTTATAAGACCATAGCCAGAACCCTTGGGGTGAGTAAAAACACGGTAAAAAATTATGTAGCCAAAGTTAACGTAAGCCGTATTCCCATAATAACACTCCTTGCCTTGGAGGATCCAGAACTGGAGGCTTCACTTTTATCAGGGAATCCCGCTTATAGAGATGCCCGTTATCAGCCTTTAAAAGAGCAATTGGACTATTACACCAAAGAACTCAATAAGGTTGGTGTTACCCGAATGGTGCTATGGGAGGAATACAAATCGGTATCTCCAGAAAATCATTATTGTTATAGTCAATTCTGCTGCGTTTTACGGCAACACTTCAAAGCAGGAAAACCCTCTATGACATTAGAACATCATCCTGGAGATAAACTTTATATCGATTTTGCGGGGAAGTTTTTGTCTTATATTGATAAAGAAACGGGAGAAGAAATATCGGTACAGGTTTTTGTTGCATGTCTTCCTTATTCGGACTATGCTTTTGCCATGGCTGTACCTAGTCAAAAGACAGATGATTTTATCCATGCCCTGCAATGTTGTTTAAAAGATTTAGGAGGGGTACCACAAACATTGGTTCCCGATAACTTAAAAGCAGCAGTAGTTAAAGCTAGTAGATATGAACCTACCATCAACAAGGTTTTGGAGGATTTTGCCAATCATTACACTACTACTGTCACTCCTGCAAGAGTAAGGAAGCCACAGGATAAGGCATTGGTCGAGAATCAGGTAAAACTGATCTACTCCAGGGTATATGCCAAAATACGCCACCAGCAATTCTTTGATATCACTGGTTTGAACAAGGCTATTAAAGATAAAATGCAGGCACACAACCAAACCCGTATGCAGCAAAAGGATTACTCAGGGGTAGAGAAGTTTATTGCCGATGAGAAACAAACTTTGTCACCGCTGCCTACTCATGATTTTGAGGTGAAATATTATAAGAGCCTCAAGGTGGCCCCATAACAATCATATTTATCTAGGGACCGATAAACATCACTATAGCGTGCCTTTTGCTTATATAGGAAGGCAAACGAGGGTCATTTATACTAGGAGTATTGTACGGATCTTTGGAGATTCAGGGGTGCTTATTGCAACGCATCCCATAAGTTTTAAAAAATCAGGGTACACTACCCAAAAGGAACACTTATGTTCTACTCATCAATACTATAAACAACGCAGTCCAACCTACTATATGCAAAAGAGGGTATTCACCATTCTGAGACGCTCTATCAATACATTAATGCATTGTTCAAACAGGATAAATATCCCGAACAACTCTATAGAACCTGTGAAGGGGTATTGAAACTCTCCAAGCAAACAGCTGATCAGGAATTTATCAAAGCCTGTAAAATTGCCATGCAATGCAGCAATTATTCCTATGGTTTTTTAAAACGAATCTTGGAAAATAAAATGGTAGAAGCTACTCAGGATGTAGCTGATGGCCCATTACCTAAACACAATAATATCCGAGGAGCAAACTCCTATAAATAAAGATAAAAACAATTTTAATTTTAAAGCAACACAAATGACAAACATTGAAAATCACCTAAAACAATTACGTTTAATAGGGATGTCCCATCGCTGGGAAGCCCTTATGGAAACCAGACAACATCATGAACTATCGCTAAGTGAAGGCCTGGAAATATTACTACAAAGCGAAGAAGAAGATCGTGCCAATAGACGTTTTGAACGTTTAAAAAGAACAGCCAAGTTCCGATATAGTGCTACTGTAGAAGAGCTGAGCTATGGCCCTAGTAGAGGACTTAATAAATCTCAAATTACAGAACTAGCTACTGGAGAATATATCACCAAAGGAGAGTCGGTACTTATGGCAACCTCTATTAATTGAATTTCAAAGCGAGCTACACCTTAGGTTTGAAAAACATTAGGTCCGGTCTTGATTTTTATAGTTGTTATGT